>NZ_JBTVYK010000024.1:0-94830 GCF_054788135.1 Streptomyces sp. O3 | reverse complement strand
GACTTTTGGCACACTGTTGAGTTCTCAAGGAACGGACGCTTCCTTTGTACTCACCCAGTTCCCTGGGCTTTCCTCCGGGCGCTTCCCTTCGGTGTTTCGTTCTTGCGTTTCCGACTCTATCAGACTCTTTCGTGTCCGATTTCCTCGGCGCCTTCCCGGTTCCCGCTCTCGCGTTTCCCTTTCCGGCGCTCCACTACGTTAGCGGATTCCCTCGGCAACTCATAATCGAGTCGTACGGACACCGCACGAGTACGAATTTCGGCACGCGAAATTCGACCCCGCCAAGGGTTTGATCGTAGGTAGTGGATGGCCGCTTCCGGCTGCTGTCAGAGGCAGTACCCGGTTCAAGCGGCTCGGGCTACATTACGGATCCCCGTGGGGCGCGTCAAGTTCGACGGCGCCGGGGTACATGCGGCCGATAGGGGCTCACCGTTGGGTCGTTGGCGACCCAGAAGCGCCAGGGGTGCACGCCGCCCTCGCCGGAGACTCCCGTGCGGGGACCGCTGCGTACCTGGTCGGATGGGGTGGGGGTGCCCGCGAGTACGGCGAGAGGGGTGTCGGGACCCGCGCAGAGATCGGTGCCGTCGAGTGCGCGGTCCACGTCCAGGGCGGTGGCGAGCCGGGCGGGACCTTTGGCCAGTTCCCTGTCGTTGCGGGCTGATTGCCGACGTTGCCGGGCGAGGTCGGCGCCGACGATGATCTCTCCCGCGCGCAGCAGTACCCCGCTGGCCGTGTCCGTTGGGCCGCAGACCACGTTGAGGCAGTGCCACATGCCGTACGTGAAGTAGACGTACGCGTGGCCCGGCGGGCCGAACATGACGCCGTTGCGGGCGGTTCTGCCACGATACGCGTGTGAGCCGGGGTCGGACGGGCCCGCGTAGGCCTCGACTTCGGTGATGCGGAGTTCGATCGGGCCGTCGGGGGTACGGCGTACCAGCGTGCGGCCCAGGAGGTCGACGGCCACCTCGAGGACGGGGCGGTCGAAGAAGTCTCGGGCGAGAGGCGTACGGTCGGGGGCCGCGATCATGGGATGCGAGCCTAGTTCAACTGACGGGCATGGCATGGGAGGAGAGACAGACACATGGCGTTCAAGAAGCTGCTTGCGAGTCTGGGTGCCGGGGGCGCCTCGGTCGAGACGGTGCTGACCGAGGACAACGTCGTACCGGGTGGGGTCGTCCAGGGCGAGGTGCGGATTCAGGGCGGGTCCGTCGACCAGGAGATCCAGGGTCTGTCGGTCGGCCTGCAGGCGCGGGTCGAGGTCGAGCGGGACGGCGAGGAGTTCAAGCAGGACATCGAGTTCACCAAGGTCCAGCTGGGCGGGGCCTTCACCCTGCAGGCGAACGCGGTGCACTCGGTGCCGTTCGGTCTGGAGATCCCCTGGGAGACCCCGATCACCAACTTCGGCCAGGTGCGTCTGCCGGGGATGAACATCGGTGTGACCACCGAGCTGGCGATCGCCCGTGCCGTGGACTCGGGTGACCTGGACCCGGTCAACGTCCACCCGCTGCCCGCGCAGCACGCGATCCTGGAGGCCTTCGCGCAGCTGGGCTTCCAGTTCAAGAGCGCCGACATGGAGCGCGGCCACATCCGGGGGACGCGGCAGCAGCTGCCGTTCTACCAGGAGATCGAGTTCTTCGCGCCGGAGCAGTACCGCGGCCTGAACGAGGTGGAGTTGTCGTTCGTCGCGGACGGTAACGCGATGGACGTCGTCCTGGAGATGGACAAGAAGGGCGGGCTGTTCACCGAGGGCAGCGACTCGTTCCGGACTTTCGAGGTCGGGCTGCACGACTTCCAGGGGACCGACTGGGCGGGCTACCTCAACCAGTGGCTGTCGGAGGTCGGCGGCAAGCGGAACTGGTTCTAGGCTCGGCGCCGCAAACATGACCGTCATACGGCAGTCATCGTACGATTCTGTTGTACGATGACTGTCGTACATGACCGCCGTACCGGAGGAACTGACATGACTGACAAGAGGCCCCCGCTTCCGCATGAGTTCCTGCCCCCGGTGCCGTCGTTCACGGTGCTGAGCGAGGATGTGGCGCCGGATGAGGTGCTGGGGGACGCGCAGGTGCTGTCCGGTGGGAACATCTCGCCGCAGCTGCGCTGGGAGGGGTTCCCCGCGGAGACGAAGAGCTTCGCGGTGACCTGTTTCGACCCGGACGCTCCTACCGGGAGCGGTTTCTGGCACTGGGTGCTGTTCGACCTTCCGGCCTCGGTGACCGAACTGCCCGCCGGTGCGGGCAGCGGGAAGTTCGACGGGCTGCCGCAGGGCGCGGTGCACGCGCGCAACGACTACGGGAGCAGGGACTTCGGCGGTGCGGCGCCGCCGCCGGGTGACGGTCCGCACCGCTATGTCTTCACGGTGTACGCGGTGGACCAGGAGAAGCTCGGTCCCGACGCGGACACCTCGCCCGCGGCGGTGGGGTTCAATCTGCGGTTCCACACGCTGGCGCGTGCGCAGCTGGTCGGCGAGTACACGGCTCCCGCCGTTGGCTGAGCGTTCGACCGCTGTTCGCCCGCCCCTGGTCATGGAAGTGATCGGGGGCGGGCATTTTTTATTGCGTTGTCCGCGACGGCGCACCCGGCCAGAGTTGATCCCAGGTTGATCCCCGTCCGCCGTGGGGTGGGCAGGTGTGCACGGGAGGGTGGGCGAAATGCGGGACACGCTGGTGCTCAACGCGAGCTTCGAGCCGCTGTCGACGGTGTCGCTGCGGCGTGCCGTCGTCCTGGTGATGCAGGACAAGGCCGTCGTCGAGCAGGCCCACCCCGTGCTGCGGATGCGGGCGGCGGAGGTGGATCTTCCGGCGCCTCGGGTGATCAGGTTGTGCCGGTTCGTCCGGGTGCCGTTCCGAAGACAGGCCCCGTGGACGCGGCGGGGTGTGCTCGTACGGGACGGGCATCGGTGCGCTTACTGCGGGCGGCGGGCCACGACCGTGGACCATGTGGTGCCGCGTTCGCAGGGCGGTACGGACGCGTGGTTGAACACGGTGGCCTCGTGCGCGGTGGACAATCACCGTAAGGCGGACCGGACGCCCGAGCAGGCGGGGATGCCGCTGCTCTTCCAGCCGTTCGTGCCGACGCCGGGGGACGCGATGCTGTTGCAGCTCACCGCCGGTGACCGGTCCGCGCTGCCGGACTGGCTGCCGCGGCCCGCCGTCGCGCAGCCCGCCGCCGCGTAGGTCGGCCACGCGCGTTCGGCCGCGTGGGATCCCGCGTAAGTGCCATGGGTCCCGCGTAAGTGTCAGTCGAGCGGGGGCTGTTCGCGGCGCTCGACGCTGGGTGCGGCGGGGCCGCCGGCGCCTGCCGCGCCGCCGCCCAGCGGGCCGAAGTTACCGAGGGCGCCGCCGAGGCCCTTGAGGGCGTCGCCGATCTCGCTGGGCACGATCCAGAGCTTGTTGGCGTCGCCTTCGGCGATCTTCGGGAGCATCTGGAGGTACTGGTAGGACAGGAGCTTCTGGTCCGGGTCGCCCGCGTGGATGGATTCGAAGACCGTACGGATGGCCTGGGCCTCGCCCTCGGCGCGGAGCGCGGCGGCCTTGGCCTCGCCTTCGGCGCGCAGGATGGCGGACTGCTTCTCGCCTTCGGCGCGCAGGATCTCGGACTGGCGGACGCCTTCGGCCTGGAGGATCGCGGCGCGCTTGTCCCGGTCAGCACGCATCTGCTTCTCCATCGAGTCCTGGATGGAGGTGGGCGGTTCGATCGCCTTGAGCTCGACGCGGTTGACGCGGATGCCCCACTTGCCGGTGGCCTCGTCAAGGACTCCGCGCAGCGCGGCGTTGATCTCCTCGCGGGAGGTCAGGGTCCGTTCGAGGTCCATGCCGCCGATGATGTTGCGCAGGGTGGTGACGGTGAGCTGTTCGATCGCCTGGATGTAGCTGGCGACCTCGTAGGTCGCCGCGCGGGCCTCGGTGACCTGGTAGTAGATGACGGTGTCGATGTTGACCACCAGGTTGTCCTGGGTGATCACCGGCTGGGGCGGGAAGGGGACGACCTGTTCTCTGAGGTCGACGCGGTTGCGGACCGTGTCGATGAACGGGACGACGATGTTCAGGCCGGCGTTGAGTGTGCGGGTGTAGCGGCCGAAGCGCTCGACGATGGCGGCGCTGGCCTGTGGGATCACCTGGACCGTCTTGACCAGGGCGATGAAGACCAACACCACCAGGATGATGAGGACGATGATGATCGGTTGCATCGCGCTCCCCGTGCCCTTCGAGCTCTAGAAGATCTTGATGGTCGAGTCTGTCAGACCGCTGCGCGGTGCGTGGGGGAATCCGGTCACTTGGCAGATCACATGACGACCGCGGTGGCGCCGTCGATCTCGATGACGTCCACTCGCTGGCCGACCTCGAAGCTCTGGCCGGTGTCCAGGGGGCGGGCCGACCAGATCTCGCCGGCGAGCTTGACCCGGCCGCCGCCCTCGCTGTCGACGCGTTCCAGGACGACCGCCTGTTTCCCCTTCAGCGCGTCCACCCCGGTGGGGAGCCGGGGGCCTTGGGCTCGGTGCCTGGCGGCGATCGGACGTACGACGGCGATCAGCGCGACCGAGACGACGACGAAGACGACGACCTGGAGGACGACTCCGCCGCCGAGTCCCGCGGTCACGGCGGCGGCGACGGCGCCGACGGCGAACATGCCGAACTCCGGCATGGCCGTCAGGACCAGCGGGATTCCGAGTCCGAAGGCCGCGACCAGCCACCACACCCACGCGTCGATGTCCACACGCTCATGGTAGTTGCGCGGGCTGCCCTGAGACAGGGCGCGATCCGCCGTCGTCCGGTGTGGGTCCGCCGTCGTCCGGTGTGGGTCCGCTGTCGTCCCGGTGGGGGCCGGGTTCAGTCCATCGGCAGGCCCTGGGCGGTCCAGCGGTCGCCGTTCCGCTCGACGACCAGCGGGAGGCCGAAGCACCGGGAGAGGTTGCGGGCGTTGAGTTCGAGCTCGATCGGTCCCGCGGCGAGCACCTTGCCCTGACGGATCATCAGGACGTGGGTGAAGCCGGGGGCGATCTCCTCGACGTGGTGGGTGACCATCACCATCGAGGGGGCGATCGGGTCGCGGGCGAGGCGGCCCAGGCGGCGTACCAGATCCTCGCGGCCGCCGAGGTCGAGTCCGGCCGCGGGCTCGTCGAGGAGGAGGAGTTCGGGGTCGGTCATCAGCGCGCGGGCGATCATGGTGCGCTTGCGCTCGCCCTCGGAGAGGGTGCCGAACCTGCGGTCCAGGTAGTCGGACATGCCGAGCCGGTCCAGGAAGGCGCGGGCGCGCTGCTCGTCGACGGCCTCGTAGTCCTCGTGCCAGGTGGCGGTCATGCCGTACGCGGCGGTGAGCACCGTCTCCAGGACCGTCTGCCGCTTGGGCAGCTTGTCGGCCAGGGCGATCCCGGCCATGCCGATGCGGGGGCGCAGTTCGAAGACGTCGACCTTGCCGAGGGTGTCGCCGAGGACGGTGGCGGTGCCCTTGGTCGGGAAGAGGTAGCTGGAGGCGACGTTGAGCAGTGTCGTCTTGCCCGCGCCGTTCGGGCCGAGGACGGCCCAGCGCTCCCCCTCCTTGACCGACCAGGAGACCTGGTCCACCAGAGCCCGGCCCTCGCGGACCACGGATACGTCCACCAGCTCCAGAACATCGCTCATGAGCGCGTTGTCTCCCATTGCAGTCTCGGATCTCGCGTGCGTCTGTGGACGCCGCCCCCAGGGAAAACCTACGCCACCGACCGGCCGGGTCCGTCGCCAGTCCGGTCCTTAGGCTGGTGTCCATGCTCACGGAACCACGATCGGGCCGGTTGGCCTCTTGGGGAAATGCCCTTATTGCGGGACTTGTGTCGCCGGATGACGCGGTGTCGGCCGTCGTCGGCGATGACGCGGTCCACCGGGTGGACGGCCTGCCGGGCGAGTCGGGGCGGGTCGGTCTTTCGCTCGCGCTGGGGCGGCTGCGGGCCCTGGGTGTGTCGGGGCTGCTGGTCGCGCTGCCCGCGCCGGGGCACCCGCTGGGGCTGAGCGGGCCGCCGGAGTTCAACGCGCGGGCGTTGGAGGCCGAGGAGGCGGTGATCTGCCGGGGGGCCGCGCTGGGTCTGGTGCCCGAGGTGTACGAGGTCGGCCCCGAGGGTGATGTGCGGGTGGAGGTGGTCTGGCACTGCCTGCCCGTACGGGACGCGCCGCCGGCCGACGTGCCGTCGCTCGGTGAGGCCGAGCGGGAGCTGGCGGAGGCGATGCGGGAGGCGACGGAGGTGCTCGCGCGGCTGGATGTGGCGGGTTCGGGGCCGGTCTCGGAGGCGGCGGCGGACGCGTACCGGGCGCGCGCCGAGCGCGGGCGCGAGCTGCTGGCGCCGGGGTATCCGCCGCGCGCGGTACGGGTGTTGGAGCTGGCGCAGCGGATGGGGCTGCTGATCTCGGTGGCGTACGAGCACGGGCACGGCGGTGCGGTGAGCGCGTCGCAGATGGCGGCGCGGGCGCAGGCGCTGCGTCCGGTGGAGCGGACCGCGCGCCGGGCGCGGGTGGCGGCGTACAACGCGTATGTGGAGGAGCGGGAGCGCGGGGTCCGTTAGGGCCGGTCCCCCCGGAACGCGCAGGGCCCCGCGGGCCGTTGGGGCGCGGGGCCCTGCGAGGGGGGGTGGCCTGTCGGTGTCAGTCGTTCACCGCGGTGTTGCCGAAGGCCGGGTTGAGGCCGCCGATCAGGGTGCCGGTGTTGCCGCTGAAGTTGATCGGGACGTGGACCGGGATCTGGAGCAGGTTGCCGGAGCCTACGCCCGGCGAGTGGGCCGTGTGGCCCTGGGCGCCGGCGTCGGCGACCGCGGCGCCTGCCGAGGCGCCCGCGGCGAGCGAGGCGGTGGCGAAGACCAGCCCGGTCTTCTTGGCGATGCTCATGGGGTGTTCCTTCCGTGCGGGTCCGGGAGGGGGTCCGGATCTTCGCTGAGCGGCGGCGCCGTCGGTGCGTCGCCACGCTGGAGAACGTCTCGGGCGCCTCGGACGGCACGGTCCGGGGCGGTGGTTGTGCCCGGATGGCGCAAAGGAACGCGACCGGCCCCCCGGAGGGTGTCCGGGGGGCCGGTCGGTACTGATCGAGGGAAGGGCGATCAGTGGTTCGCGCAGTGGTTCCCGAACGCGGGGTTCAGCAGCCCGATGACGTTGACGGTGTTGCCGCAGGCGTTCACCGGCACGTGGATCGGGGCCTGCACGACGTTGCCGGAGCCGACGCCCGGAGACTTCACGGCGTGGCCGTTCGCGTGCGCGCCGTCGGTGGCGGAGGCCACGCCCGCGCCAGCGGCCAGCAGCCCGCCCGCGACCATGGTGACAGCGGTGGCCTTCTTCAGGTTCTTCACTTCTTGTGCCCTCCTAGCGATCGCCGCGGCCAGCCGCCGCAGCACGCTTGGAGAACGCCCGCACGCCGCGCGGGTTGCGCCATTCGGGGGACATCTACACGACAGTATGAATCTCTGCTTGGAGGGTGACGTTCCCGTCCGGCTCCGGGCGGCGTGCGCCGGAGCGCGGATCAGCCGGTCACACCGTGTCGTACGGCCCAGAGCGCGGCCTGGGTGCGGTCGGCGAGGTCCAGTTTCATCAGGATGTTGGAGACGTGGGTCTTGACGGTCTTCTCGGAGAGCACCAGGGCGCGGGCGATCTCCCGGTTGGACCGGCCGTCGGCGATCAGTCCGAGTACCTCGCGCTCCCGCTCGGTCAGCGCGCCGCCGCGCCCCTGGGGGCCCTGGTGCTCCTGCTGGGAGAGCAGCGCGTCGGCCACCTCGGGCTGGAGCAGGACGTGCCCGGCGTGCACCGAGCGGATGGCGCCGGCCAGCGCGTCCGGGTCGACGTCCTTGTAGACGTACCCGGCGGCTCCGGCGCGCAGCGCGGGGACCACGGTGCGCTGCTCGGTGAAGCTGGTGACGATCAGGATCTTGGCGGGGTTGCCGCGCTCGCGCAGTGTGCGCAGCGCCTCGACGCCGTCCATGCCGGGCATCTTGACGTCCATCAGGACGACGTCGGGGCGCAGTTCCTCGGCGCTGGCGACGCCTTCGGCGCCGTCCGACGCCTCCCCCACGACCTCGATGTCGTCCTGGATCTCCAGGAACGTCCGCAGGCCGCGGCGTACCACCTGGTGGTCGTCGACCAGCAGCACCCGGATGCCGGGCTTCGCGGTGGGCACGGTCTCAGCCACCGGGTACCTCCATCTCGATCGTGGTGCCCTTGCCGGGCTCCGACTGCACGGTCAGCCAGCCGCCGACGCCGCTGGTCCGGTCCCGCATCGAGACCAGACCGAGGTGGCGGCCCGCGCGGCGGACCTCGCTGGGCTCGAAGCCGCCGCCGTCGTCGGTGACGCGCAGGACCGCGCCCGGCCCGCGCCGTTCCAGCAGGACGGACACGTGCTCGGCGCCGGAGTGGCGCAGCGCGTTGTGCAGGGCCTCCTGGGCCACCCGCAGCATGGCCTCCTCCTGGGCGGCGGGCAGGGCGCGCAGACCGGCGCACGCGAAGGTGACACGGGCCGCGTGCGCGCGGTCGAGCACCTGGACGTGTGTGCGCAGGGTCGCCACCAGGCCGTCCTCGTCGAGTGCGGCGGGGCGCAGCTCCACGACGGCGGCGCGCAGCTCGTCGGCGGCGTCCGCGGCCAGGGCGGCCACCTGCTGGAGCTCGCCCTTGGCCCGGCCGGGGTCGCGGTCGACCAGGGCCGCCGCGGCCTGGGCGGTCAGCCGGAGCGAGAAGAGTTTCTGGCTGACGGCGTCGTGCAGTTCGTGGGCCAGCCGGGAGCGTTCCTCGGCGATGGTCAGCTCGCGGCTGCGCTCGTAGAGGCGGGCGTTGGTGAGGGCGATCGCGGCGTGCTGGGCGAGGATGCCGAGCAGCGCCTCGTCCTTCTCGTCGAAGCCGCAGCCGCCCTCCGGCTTGGGGCGGTTCTTGTTGGCGAGGAAGAGCGCGCCGATGGTCTCGTCGCCGTCGCGGACCGGCAGGCCGAGGAAGTCGGACATCTCCGGGTGCGCGGCGGGCCAGCCCCCGAAGCGCGGGTCGTCGCGTACGTCGCCGAGGCGCTGCGGGGCGTCCTCGTGCAGCATCGCCGCGAGGATGCCGTGCTGGCGCGGCAGCGGGCCGATGGCCTTCCACTGCTCGTCGCTGACGCCGTCGACCACGAACTGCGCGAAGCCCCCGTGGTCGTCGGGCACGCCGAGCGCGGCGTACTCGGCGTCGAGGAGTTCGCGGGCCGAGACGACGATCGTCTTGAGTACGTCGCGGACCTCCAGGTGTCTGCTCATGGCCAGCAGGGCTGAGCTCACCGCGGTGAGGCCGGTCGGGGGGCCGTCGGTCATGGGCTCACCGTACCGGCGCGGTCGTGCGGGCCGTATCGGACCTTTGGCGGCTCAGGGTGTAGGCCGCGGGGCCTAGGCCCTGTCTTCAAACTCCCTCGCCGATCCACCCCTCAGATCGTCACTCTATGAATTGCTTCAGCAACAGCTGGTGAGACTGTTACGTGTTCGATGTGAGCCCGCGCATAGGACACACGTCACGTACGAGCCCCCCTAGTTGATCCCTTGGGAGGCTGCGAGCTGGGCGGAGGAGGGTTTCGGCGGTTCTTTATGTCCCCCTGATCCACTAAACGGGATCGTACGTCACACCTTTGCCACACATTTTTGCCGCCGCTAAGAATGGCTGCCGTCGCTCGGCGCCGCGGTTCACTGCCGCGGCGTTTTTCCGGCCCTCATGCCTCCGGTACGAGAGCGATCTCCGCTATCCGAAGAGGTCTGTTCGTCATGTCCAAGCGCAGCATCCCTGGCCATAGGTCTTCCCTGACCCGGAGGCACAAGTTCTCGGTCGCCGGTGTCGCCGCCTTCGGCGCCGCCGCCCTCGCGTTCTCCCTGACGCCGGGCGGTGCCGACGCGGAGCAGGTCGCCACCGCCGAGGTCGCCAGCGCGCCCGTGGCGTGGACCGCCTCCGAGAAGGCCCAGGCCGCCGTGACCAAGCAGCAGGCCGCCCAGGACAAGCTCGCGCTCGACGCCCTCGCCACCGCGAAGCAGGAGGCCAAGAAGAAGGCCGAGGCCGAGGCCAAGGCGAAGGCGGAGAAGGCGGCCAAGGAGAAGGCCGCGAAGGAGAAGGCCGAGCGGGCGGCGAAGGCCAAGGCAAAGGCCAAGGCGAAGGCCGAAGCCGAGGCGAAGGCCAAGAAGGAGCGCGAGAAGAAGGAAGCGGCCAGCCGTGCCGCCGCGCGCAAGCCGGTCTACGCCAACAACCTCGACGGCTGGATTCGTGAGTCCCTGGCCATCATGAAGGCCAAGGGCATTCCGGGCACCTACGAGGGCATCCACCGCAATGTGATGCGTGAGTCGAGCGGCAACCCGAGGGCCATCAACAACTGGGACATCAACGCCCGCAACGGCGTGCCGTCCAAGGGGCTGCTCCAGGTGATCCAGCCGACGTTCGACGCATACCACGTCAAGGGTACCCCGCGCGACCTGTACCACCCGGTCGCCAACATCGTCGCCGCCTGTAACTACGCGGCCGACCGGTACGGCTCGATCGACAACGTGTACGGCGCGTACTGAGCGCCGCGGACCGCGACGACGCCGACGGGCGGCACCCCGGCTGGGGTGCCGCCCGTCGGCGTCGTACGCGTGCGACCGCTGTCGTACGCGGGTGATTACTTGCGCATGACCTCGGGCTCGTGGCGGCGCAGCAGCCGGGCCACCACGAAGGCCAGGACTACGCTCATGCCGATCAGCACGCCGACGTTGGTGATCCACTGGGAGGCGGCGGACTCCCACAGCGGGTCGACGTTGGTCGGGTTCTTCGGGTCCCACGGCGGCATCACGGTCTGCAGGTGCAGGGTGCCCGCCGCCCCGGCGATGGCCCAGCGGGACGGCATCAGCCAGGCGAGCTGCTCGACGCCGATGGAGTCGTAGATCTGGAACAGCACGCCGGTGAACACGACCTGGACGATCGCGAACATCACGAGCAGCGGCATGGTCTTCTCGGCGGTCTTCACCAGAGAGGAGATGATCAGGCCGAACATCATCGAGGTGAAACCGAGGGTGCTGATCACCACGCACAGCTCGACCGCCGGGAGGCTGGTGAACACGATGCCCTCTTCGGGCAGGTCCCGGCCGGTGAAGCCGATGACGCAGATGATCACGCCCTGCAGGGCGGTGATCACGCCGAGGACGATGACCTTGGACATCAGGTACGCGGAACGGGACAGGCCGGTGGCCCGTTCCCGTTCGTAGATGACCCGTTCCTTGATCAGTTCGCGGACCGAGTTGGCGGCGCCCGCGAAGCACATGCCGACCGCGAGGATCAGCATGATCGTGCCGGCGTTGCTGTTGAACGTGCCGGGCGGCGGCGGTCTGAGGTCGAAGTCGGTCGGGATGACGACGCTGACCGCGCCCAGTACGGCGGGCAGGATCACCATCAGGGCCAGGAAGCCCCGGTCCGAGGCGATCACCGACGCATAGCGTCTGATCAGGGTCAGCAGCTGGGAGCCCCAGCCCTGGGGCTTGGGCGGGATCATCTGCTGCTGCGACATCTGCACCGGCTGCGCGGCGACCGCGTCGATGTCCGCGGCGTACATCTGGTAGTGCTGGGAGCCCTTCCAGCGGCCCGCCCAGTCGTAGTCGCGGTAGTTCTCGAAGGCGGAGAAGACGTCGGCCCAGGTGCTGTAGCCGAAGAAGTTCAGGGCCTCGTCGGGCGGGCCGAAGTAGGCGACCGCCCCGCCGGGCGCCATCACCAGGAGCTTGTCGCAGAGCGCCAGTTCGGCCACGGAGTGGGTGACCACCAGGACGGTGCGGCCGTCGTCGGCGAGTCCGCGCAGCAGCTGCATGACGTCGCGGTCCATGCCCGGATCGAGGCCCGAGGTCGGCTCGTCCAGGAAGATCAGCGACGGCTTGGTCAGCAGCTCCAGGGCGACCGACACGCGCTTGCGCTGGCCGCCGGAGAGCGAGGTGACCTTCTTCTCCTTGTGGATGTCCAGCTTGAGCTCGCGCAGCACCTCGTCGATCCGGGCCTCGCGCTCGGCCTCGGCGGTGTCGCCGGGGAAGCGGAGCTTGGCCGCGTACTTGAGGGCCTTCTTGACGGTCAGCTCCTTGTGCAGGATGTCGTCCTGCGGGACCAGACCGATGCGCTGGCGTAGCTCGGCGAACTGCTTGTAGAGGCTGCGGTTGTCGTAGAGGACGTCGCCCTGGTCGGCGGGCCGGTAGCCGGTGAGCGCCTTGAGCAGGGTCGACTTGCCGGAGCCCGAGGGGCCGATGACGCCGATCAGCGACTTCTCCGGGACGCCGAAGGTGACGTCCTTGAGGATCTGCTTGCCGCCGTCGACGGTGACCGTGAGGTGGCGGGCCGAGAAGGAGACGTCACCGGTGTCGACGAACTCCTCGAGCTGGTTGCCGACCAGGCGGAAGGTCGAGTGGCCGACGCCGACGATGTCGTTCGGGCCGATCAGGACCGTGCTGGACTTGGCGATCGGCACACCGTTGACGTACGTGCCGTTGTGCGAGCCGAGGTCGTGGATCTGGAACTTGCCGTCCGGCGTGGCGTGGAACTCGGCGTGGTTGCGCGAGACCTGGAGGTCGGAGACGACCAGGTCGTTCTCCAGCGCACGGCCGATCCGCATGACGCGGCCGAGTGCCAGCTGGTGGAAGGTCGTGGGGCTGCGGTCGCCGTAGACCGGCGAGGCTCCCGCGGCGCCGCCGCCCGCACCCGGCGTCTGCCGCGACGGCTGTTGCGGGGACTGCTGTGGGGGGACGGGCTGCTGGTGGGCGGGCTGCTGCCAGCCCTGCTGCGGCGGAACCTGCTGCGGGGCCTGCTGGTGCCCCTGCTGCTGGTAGCCCTGCTGGGCCGCCCAGTCCGCGTTACCCTGCTGGGCCGCCCAGTCGGCGGGGCCCTGCTGCGGCTGCTGCGCGTACTGCTGGGCCTGCTGTGGGGCCATGGCAGCGGCGGCGGCGGTGAGGTTCACCCGCGGGCCGTCGGTGGCGTTGCCGAGATGCACGGCCGAGCCAGGGCCGATCTCCATGTGATGGATCCGCTGGCTCTGCACGAAGGTGCCGTTGGTGCTGCCGTGGTCCTCGATGACCCAGCTCCGGCCGCCCCAGCTGATGGTGGCGTGCCGCCAGGAGACCCGCGCGTCATCGATCACCACATCACCCCCTGGATCCCGCCCGAGGGTGTACGACCGGGACGGATCGAGCGTCCAGGTCCTGCCATTCAATTCCAGTACGAGTTCCGGCACTCCATGCCCCACTACGCGTTGTCCCCCGAGGTTTGCCCCATCACGGGGAGTCTAAGGATGTCGAACATCGGGGGGAACTATTTCAGGGAGAGCCCCCTGACCGAAAGTCGAGCCCACGGATCGGCATTAATAGGGCATCAGGGCAGCTATCGGGAGGCCCTGGGTGAATGCGTTCGGACGCCGGACGGTCCAGCAGATGGGACAGGGCGTCGCCCGTGCCACGGGGGCCGGATACGGTGGGATCACCATGAGCGCACCCACGCCCCCAGACACCGCTGATGCCCCCACTCTTCTCGTCAAGATCTTCGGCAAGGACCGGCCGGGGATCACCGCCGGGCTCTTCGACACTCTCGCCGCCTTCTCCGTCGACGTCGTCGACTTGGAGCAGGTCGTGACCCGTGGCCGGATAGTGCTGTGCGCGCTGGTCACCGAGCCGGCCGTCGGGACCGAGGGAGAGCTGCGGTCCACGGTCCACAGCTGGGCCGACTCACTCCAGATGCAGGCCGAGATCATCTCCGGGACCGGCGACAACCGGCCGCGCGGCACGGGCCGTTCCCATGTCACCGTGCTCGGTCATCCGCTCACCGCCGAGTCCACGGCCTCGATCGCCGCGTGCATCACCGCGACCGGGGGTAACATCGACCGGATCTTCCGGCTCGCCAAGTACCCCGTCACGGCCGTCGAGTTCGCGGTGTCCGGCACCGGGACGGAGCCTCTGCGCACCGCGCTCGCCACCGAGGCGGCGGCGCTCGGGGTGGATGTCGCGGTGGTGTCGGCCGGGCTGCACCGGCGCGCGCAGCGGCTGATCGTCATGGACGTGGACTCGACGCTGATCCAGGACGAGGTCATCGAGCTGTTCGCCGCGCACGCCGGGTGTGAGGACGAGGTCGCCGAGGTGACGGCGGCGGCGATGCGTGGAGAGCTGGACTTCGAGCAGTCGCTGCACGCGCGCGTCGCGCTGCTCGAGGGGCTCGACGCGTCGGTGGTGGACAAGGTCCGCACCGAGGTGCGGCTCACACCCGGCGCCCGCACCCTGATCCGTACGCTGAAACGTCTCGGCTATCAGGTGGGCGTGGTCTCCGGCGGCTTCACTCAGGTGACGGATGACCTCAAGGAGCGGCTCGGGCTCGACTTCGCGCACGCCAACACGCTGGAGATCGCCGACGGGAAGCTGACCGGCCGGGTCACCGGCGAGATCGTGGACCGCGCGGGCAAGGCCAGGCTGCTGCGCCGGTTCGCGGCCGAGGCCGGGGTTCCGCTGGCGCAGACCGTCGCGATCGGTGACGGAGCCAACGACCTCGACATGCTCAACGCCGCCGGGCTCGGGGTCGCGTTCAACGCCAAGCCCCTGGTGCGCGAGGCGGCGCACACCGCGGTGAACGTCCCCTTCCTGGACACCGTGCTCTATTTGCTGGGCGTCACGCGCGAAGAGGTGGAAGAAGTCGAGGCTGCGGAGGCGGCGGCCGACAGCTGAGTGTCGTACGCGGTCCGGCCCCCTGCGGAGGGGGCCCGGCCGCGTATCGCTGCTCCGGCCGCGTACGGCTGGTCCGGCCGCGTACGGCTGATCCGGCCGCGTACGGCTGGTCCGGCGGGCCTGTGCTGGAGAGCCTGTCTGAACCCCCGTCGTCCGCCCGGACGCTCTCAGGCCTCGTGCGGGGCCCAGTAGTCGAAGAGGGTCGTCGTGCCGGGCTCGACGGCCTTCCAGGGGCCGGTGAACGAGAGCATCGCCAGGGCCGAGGTCGGGAAGCCGCGGCGGGCCATCCGGATCCGCGCGTCGCCCTCCGAGTCCCCGGTCAGCACGTCGGCCAGGCCCTGCATGCCCGGATTGTGGCCGATGAGCAGGACGTCGTCGACGTACTCCGGGACTTCGTTGAGCACCGCGATCAGTTCGCCGGGCGAGGCGTCGTAGAGCCGGTCTTCGTAGACGGTCTTGGGGCGCTGCGGCAGCTCCTGGACGGCCAGCTTCCACGTCTCGCGGGTCCTGGCCGCGGTCGAGCAGAGGGCCAGGTCGAATTCGATGCCGCTCGCGGCCAGCCTGCGACCGGCGGCGGGCGCGTCCTTGCGGCCACGCTCGGCGAGCGGCCGCTCGTGGTCGGCGACCTCGGGCCAGTCGGCCTTCGCGTGCCGGAGAAGGACGATCCTGCGGGTTACGGAGAGTCGGGGGTCGATCCCCCCGGAAGACGCTGCGACGCTCATGTGCCCCAGCTTCGCATGAAACGGGCCGGGAGGCGCAGGGAGTTGACGGGGTCCGCCTGCACGGGTGACAGGCGGCTCACGGCGCCGGGCTGAGTACCGTCTGGACATGCTCCAGGAGCTGGCCGAGTGCGGGCTCGGCGCTCGCCGCACGCGCGTCGACCGGGTGCAGGACCAAGGCCAGCAGCGCGGCGAAGGCTATGGTCGGCAGCACGACGGCCCACCACGGCAGCCTGGCCTCGACGCCGCCACGGGTCTGGCCGTCACGGGGCTGGGGGACCGGCCGGGTGTGCGTCGGGGCCGACATGTCGCCTCCGCGAGTCTTCGAGTCCGTCATGGCGCCGCGTCTTCGCGGCACATCTCGAACTTACGGAATGCGCGGGGCCCGGCCCATCCGGTGTCCCACCCACTTGACCCTGACCCTGGCCCCCTAGGGGATGGGGGGCTAGCCCCACCATCGGCCCCCCTCAACGCGGAATGAGCGGATGACAGGACGTCAGAGCAGCAGGCGGCAGGACGTCAAGGCACCAGGAGCAACAGAGGCCTCTGCGGCATCAGGGCGAGGCGATCGACGCGATGACGCCGATCACCACGGTGATGGCCAGCATCGCGCCCAGCACGATCAGGAACTTCTTCTGGCCGTTCTGGGGATTCGGGTCGAGCACAGGCATAAGGTCAGTCTCGCACCCTTTCGCCCGGACACGGCCGCCGGGGTCACCCCTGGCACTCGTCCTCGATCACACGGCCCCGGCCCGCGACGAAGCCGAGCGCGATCTGCGCTGTCATCAGCCCCGCCATGAACAGCAGCGGCACCTCCCAGCCTCCGTCGTGCTGGTAGAGCACACCCACGACCAGCGGCCCCGGAATCGAGATCAGATAGCCGGTGCTCTGCACGAACGCCGACAGCCGCACCACTCCGGCGCCGGTGCGCGCACGCATCCCGATCAGGGTGAGGACCAGCGGGAACGTACACATGGACACGCCCAGCAGGATCGTCCAGACCCAGGCTCCGGCGGCCGGGGCGAAATAGAGCCCCGCGTAGGAGACCAGGCCGCACAGCCCGAGTGCCACGGCGAGCGGCGCCTGGTTCGTCAGCCGCGCGGCGACGTTCGGCAGGACGAAGGAGAGCGGGACGCCTAGGCCCATGGTGACGGCGAGCAGCACTCCGGCCGTGTCCGCGGGCACGTCCGCGTCGCGGTAGATCTGCGGCAGCCAGCCCATCACGATGTACGCGGATGTGGCCTGGAGCCCGAAGAACGCCGCGAGCGCCCACGCGGTCCTGCTGCGGGTGACCCGGACGTTCCCGGCCTGGTCCTGATCCTGGGCCTGGGCCTGGGCCGCGGCGGGGGCCTTGGCGCGGGCCTGGGCCCGGTCCCGTACCAGCGGAATCCAGGCCAGTACGGCGACCACGGCGAGCGCCGCCCAGACCGCGAGCCCCGACCGCCAGGAACCGCCCAGCGCCTGGGTCACCGGTACGGTGGCGGCGGCCGCGAGGGCGGTGCCGAGCGAGAGGGCCATCGAGTACAGACCGGTCATCGGGCCGATCCGGTCGGGGAACCAACGCTTGATCACCGCGGGCAGCAGGACGTTGCTGAGGGCGATGCCCATCAGCGCCACCGCGCTGGCCGCCAGGAATCCGGCGGCGTTCCCCAGGAGCGGGCGGACCAGCAGCCCGGTGGCGATCGCGGCCATCCCGGCGCAGATCACGGCCGCCGGGCCCCAGCGGCGCGCGAGCCGCGGCGCCATCACCCCGAAGATCGCGAAGCACAGGGGCGGTACGGAAGTGAGCAGCCCCGCCGTGCTGCCGCTCATCCCGATGCCGGTCCTGACGTCGGCGAGGAGAGCGCCGAGGCTGGTGATGGCGGGACGCAGGTTGAGCGCGGCGAGCACGACGCCGACGACGACCAGCCGGAGCAGCCACGGCGACGGAGCGGACACGGCGGCACGCTCCGAGGGCACGGAAGACGCGACAGACACAGAAGACGCAGAAGACGTGGAGGACGTGGAGGACGTGGTGGTCGTCGCCGTCGGGGTTTCCTCGCGTGCTGCCATGGGAGCCATCATAGAATCATGGGATGATTGATTGTCCACTCTAGTGAGGGAACCCCATGCCGCTGACGTCTCCCCGGCGCTCCGCGCTCGCCGACCAGGTCATCGCGGAGCTGCGGAACCAGATCACCTCGGGTGAGTGGCCGGTCGGCTCACGCATCCCGACCGAACCCGAGCTCGTCGAACGGCTCGGGGTGGCCCGTAACACCGTCCGTGAGGCCGTGCGCGCGCTCGCGCACAACGGCCTGCTCGACATCCGGCAAGGGTCCGGCACCTTCGTGGTGGCGACCAGCGAGCTGGCCGGTGTGATGCACCGCCGGTTCGCCGACGCCGATCCGGCCCATGTCGCGGAGCTGCGCTCCACGCTGGAGTCCACGGCGGCGAAGCTGGCCGCGTCGCGCCGGACCGAACGCGACCTGAAGCAGCTCGACGCGCTCCTTGAGCGGCGCGAGGCGGCCTGGTCGGCGGGTGAGCGGGAGGCCTTCGTCGACGCCGACTCGACGTTCCACCTCGCCGTGGTGGCCGCGAGCCACAATGACGTGCTGACCGCGCTCTACGCCGACCTGGGCGACGTCCTGCGCGCGTGGCTGCGCGACGACGTGGGCGAAGAGCTGCGCCCGGAGCGGCACATGGACCACGCGCGGCTGGTGGCCGCGATCCGCGCGGGGGACGCCGACGCGGCGGCCGATGAGGCGGCCGGATATCCATTTCTGTGCCGTCCCGAACTGTTCGACGAGCACCGGGGTCAGAACCTCAGGACCGGCCGTGGCTGACCCACACCGCGTCGACCTCCTTCCAGCAGCGCCCGGCCAGCCGTACGGTCGTCGCCGGCCGCACGGCGACCGGCCGCCCGTCGGTGTCGATGTCCCACCAGCGCGCGCACTCGATGTGCAGCCGGACGCGGTCGGTCTCCGGATAGGGGTTGTGGCAGTACGCGACCGCGTCGGAGCCGTCGACCTCGGTCCGGCAGGTCGCGCCGAACGGCGGGAGCTCACCGGGTTGACCGGATTGACCGGGATTCGGCTGGGACGCGGCGTCGGCTGGCAGGGCGAGCATCAGGGCGAGCCCGCAGAGTGCCGCGTACCAGGCGCGCACCGGGCGCACCGGGCGGACGGGGCGGACGGGGCGTGTTCTGCGCACAGGCGGTACCTCCTCGGCCGTACTGCGGCAAGGCGGTGAACGCCGCCGCGGCTGCACCACAAGGGGGACGCGAGAGAGGCTCGCGCTCGCGGGGGACGCGAGGGGGAGACTCCGCCTTCAGCTTGTGCGGTACGCGGCCGGGGCGCCCGACCGGTGGGCCGAACGGGTGATGCCCCGCTCCCCCGCGCGCTGCGGGGAAACGGGGCATCGGCGTCGTAAGGCCGTCGGGCCTCAGGCGCCCACGGCGTGCAGGCCGCCGTCGACGTGGATGATCTCGCCGGTGGTCTTCGGGAACCAGTCCGAGAGCAGGGCGACCACCGCGCGGCCGGCGGGCTCGGGGTCGGTCAGGTCCCACTCAAGCGGCGCGCGCTCGTCCCAGACGGCGGCCAGCTCCGAGAAGCCCGGAATGGACTTGGCGGCCATCGAGCCGAGCGGACCGGCCGAGACCAGGTTGCAGCGGATGTTCTGCTTGCCCAGGTCGCGGGCCATGTACCGGTTGGTGGCCTCCAGGGCGGCCTTGGTCGGGCCCATCCAGTCGTACTGCGGCCACGCGAACTGCGCGTCGAAGGTCATCCCGACCACCGAGCCGCCCTCCTGCATCAGCGGCAGGCAGGCCATCGTCAGCGACTTCAGCGAGAACGCCGAGACGTGCATTGCCGTGGCGACCGACTCGAAGGGCGTGTTGAGGAAGTTGCCGCCGAGCGCGTCCTGCGGGGCGAAGCCGATGGAGTGCAGCAGGCCGTCCAGGCCGCCGAGCTCCTCGCGCACCACGTCCTCGAGCCTGGCCAGGTGCTCGTCGTTGCTGACGTCCAGCTCGACGACCTTGGCGGGCTTGGGCAGCTTCTTGGCGATCCGCTCGGTCAGCGTGGGCCGCGGGAACGCGGTCAGGATGATCTCCGCGCCCTGCTCCTGCGCCAGCTTGGCGGCGTGGAAGGCGATGGACGACTCCATCAGCACACCCGTGATGAGGATGCGCTTGCCGTCGAGGATTCCGCTCATGAGATCAGTGACCCATGCCCAATCCGCCGTCAACCGGGATGACGGCTCCAGTGATGTACGAGGCGTCATCGGACGCGAGGAAACGCACCGTGGCGGCGATCTCCTCGGGCTGCGCGTAACGGCCCAGGGGCACCTGCGAGACGATGTCCGCACGCTGCTCGTCGCTGAGCGCCTGGGTCATGTCGGTGTCCACGAAGCCGGGCGCGACGACGTTGAAGGTGAGGTTGCGCGAGCCGAGCTCCCGAGCCAGCGAGCGCGCGAAGCCGACCAGACCGGCCTTGGACGCGGCGTAGTTCGCCTGCCCGGCCGAGCCGAGCAGACCCACCACCGAGGAGATCAGGACGACGCGGCCCTTGCGGGCGCGCAGCATGCCGCGGTTGGCGCGCTTGACCACCCGGAAGGCGCCGGTGAGGTTGGTGTCCAGGACGGAGGTGAAGTCGTCCTCGGTCATCCGCATCAGGAGCTGGTCCTTGGTGACGCCCGCGTTGGCCACCAGCACCTCGACCGGGCCGTGCTTCTCCTCGATCTCCTTGTAGGCCTGCTCCACCTGCTCGGCGTCGGTGATGTCGCACTTGACGCCGAGGAAGCCCGCCGGGGGTTCGCCCGAGCGGTATGTGATCGCGACCTTGTCGCCTGCGTCGGCGAAGGCCCGCGCGATGGCGAGGCCGATGCCCCGGTTGCCTCCGGTGACGAGAACCGAGCGGCTCAACGGATCACCCTTTCGATAGCGGTCTGGTGCGCCTCAAACTATCGGTACCGTCCGGGATACGGAGAATCGCCCACCGACAGTGGCTCACAACAGTCCCTGTGGGGTCCCTACAGAAAGGGGAGGCATCCGTGCCTCATTCCATCGACGCGTCGTTCCTCGCGCTGCCGCTGCGGGCGCTGGCCGACGCCGCGCTCGCCAGGGCCCGTGCCCTGGGCGCCGAGCACGCGGACTTCCGCTTCGAGCGGGTGCGCAGCGCGGCCTGGCGGCTGCGTGACGCCAGACCGGCGGGTTCGTCGGACACCACCGATCTGGGGTATGCCGTGCGGGTGGTGCACGGCGGCAGCTGGGGGTTCGCGTCCGGGGTCGACCTGACGATGGACGCGGCCGCGCGCGTGGCCGGCCAGGCCGTGGAGATGGCGAAGCTGTCGGCGCGGGTCATCGCGGCGGCCGGGTCCGACGAGCGGGTGGAACTGGCGGACGAGCCCGTGCACGCGGACCGTACCTGGGTGTCCTCGTACGAGATCGACCCGTTCGACGTGCCGGACGGGGAGAAGACCGGCCTGCTGGCCGAGTGGAGCTCGCGGCTGCTGGCCGCCGACGGCGTGGCCCATGCCGACGCCTCGCTGCTGACCGTCCACGAGAACAAGTTCTACGCGGATACGGCGGGCACGGTCACCACCCAGCAGCGGGTGCGGCTGCACCCGCAGCTGACGGCGGTCGCCGTGGACGGCGAGAGCGGCGAGTTCGACTCGATGCGCACCATCGCGCCGCCGGTCGGGCGGGGCTGGGAGTATCTGACCGGGTCGGTCTGGGACTGGAACGCGGAGCTGGCCCAGCTGCCGGAGTTGCTCGCCGAGAAGATGCGCGCGCCGAGTGTCGAGCCGGGCGCGTACGACCTGGTCGTCGACCCGTCGAACCTCTGGCTGACCATCCACGAGTCGATCGGCCACGCCACCGAGCTGGACCGCGCGCTCGGCTACGAGGCGGCGTACGCGGGAACGTCCTTCGCGACCTTCGACCAGCTCGGGAAGCTCAGGTACGGCTCCGAGATCATGAACGTGACCGGTGACCGCACCGCCGAGCACGGCCTGGCGACCATCGGGTACGACGACGAGGGCGTCGCGGCCCAGTCCTGGGACCTGGTCACGGACGGCACCCTGACCGGCTACCAGCTGGACCGGCGCATCGCGAGACTCACCGGCTTCGCCCGCTCCAACGGCTGCGCCTACGCCGACTCGCCCGGACATGTGCCGGTGCAGCGGATGGCGAACGTGTCGCTGCGGCCCGCGCCCGACGGACCGTCCACGGACGAGCTGATCTCCGGGGTCGAGCGGGGCATCTATGTCGTCGGGGACCGCTCCTGGTCCATCGACATGCAGCGCTACAACTTCCAGTTCACCGGTCAGCGCTTCTTCAGGATCGAGAACGGTCGGCTCGCGGGGCAGCTGCGCGATGCCGCGTACCAGGCGACGACCACCGATTTCTGGGGTTCGATGGCCGCGATCGGCGGCCCCGAGACCTATGTCCTGGGTGGCGCGTTCAACTGCGGCAAGGCCCAGCCGGGTCAGGTCGCGGCCGTCTCGCACGGGTGCCCGTCCGCCCTCTTCCAGCAGGTCAACATCTTGAACACGTCGCAGGAGGCCGGGCGATGACGCTCCGTACCAGCAAGCCGCACGAGATCGTCGAACATGCCGTCGAGCTGTCCAAGGCCGACGGGTGCGTGGTGATCGCCGACGAGGAGTCGACGGCTGATCTGCGCTGGGCGGGCAACGCCCTGACCACCAACGGCGTGACCCGCGGACGCACTCTGACCGTGATCGCCACGGTCGACGGCCAGCAGGGCACCGCCTCAGGCGTCGTGTCGCGCTCGGCGGTCACCGCGGACGAGCTGGAGGGCGTGGTACGCGCCGCGGAGGCCGCCGCCCGTAGCGCGGGACCGGCCGAGGACGCGCGGCCGCTGGTCGAGGGGACGCCGCCGTCTCCCGGCTTCACGGACCCGCCCGCGGAGACCTCGTCGGCCGTCTTCGCGGAGTTCGCCCCGGCGCTGGGCGAGGCGTTCGCCCGAGCACGCGCGGGCGGCCGGGAGCTGTACGGCTTCGCGCACCACGGTCTGGTGTCCAGCTATCTGGGTACGTCCACGGGCCTGCGGCTGCGCCACGACCAGCCGACCGGGACGCTGGAGCTGAACGCCAAGTCCCCCGACCGGAAGCGCTCGGCGTGGGCGGGCCGCTCCACGCGGGACTTCACGGACGTGGACCCGGCCGCGCTGGACGCGGAGCTGGCGACCCGGCTCGGCTGGGCCGAGCGGCGGATCGAGCTGCCCGCGGGGCGGTACGAGACGCTGCTGCCGCCGACCGCGGTGGCCGACCTGCTGATCTACCAGTACTGGTCGTCGGCGGCGCGGGACGCGGCCGAGGGGCGGACGGTGTTCAGCAGCCCCGGCGGCGGCACGCGGGTCGGCGAGAAGCTGTCCGGGCTGCCGCTGACGCTGCGCAGCGACCCGCACGAGCCCGGCCTGGAGTCGGCGCCGTTCGTGCTCGCGCACGCGTCGGGCGACGACGCGTCCGTGTTCGACAACGGGCTGCCGCTGGCCGCGACGGAGTGGCTGCGCGAGGGCACGCTGGCCCGGCTGCCGACCACCCGGCACAGCGCGGGCCTGACCGGTCTGCCGGTGGCGCCCGCGGTCGACAATCTCATCCTGGACGGCGGCGACGGCCGGTCCCTGGAGGAGATGGTGGCCGCGACGGGGCATGACGGGCCCGGCCTGCTGCTGACCTGCCTCTGGTACATCCGCGAGGTCGACCCGGCGACGCTGCTGCTGACCGGGCTGACCAGGGACGGGGTCTATCTGGTGGAGCGCGGCGAAGTGGTCGGCGAGGTCAACAACTTCCGCTTCAACGAGTCGCCGGTGGATCTGCTGGGCCGGGCGGTGGCGGCCGGGCGGACGGAAAGGACATTGCCCCGCGAATGGAGTGATTGGTTTACTCGGGCGGCGATGCCGGCGCTGCGGGTGCCGGACTTCAACATGAGTTCGGTCAGCCAGGGCGTCTGACACCTGTGCGACACCCATAGACTGACCGGGAGAATCACGCTTCGTTTCATTCGTTTAAATCGTTTGATTCGTTCCAGTCGTATCGTTCCATTCGCTTCGTTCAAGGAGACACAGAGCCGTGACGGACATCGTCGAGGAACTGCGGTGGCGTGGGCTGATCGCCCAGGCCACTGACGAGGACGCACTGCGCAAGGCGTTCGCGGACGGTCCCGTCACGTTCTATTGCGGCTTCGACCCGACCGCGCCCAGCCTGCACCTGGGCAACCTGGTCCAGATCCTCACCATGCGGCGGCTCCAGCAGGCGGGCAACCGCCCGCTGGGGCTGGTCGGCGGGGCCACCGGTCTGATCGGCGACCCCAAGCCGAACTCGGAGCGGACGCTGAACGCGCCCGAGGTCGTCGCGGGCTGGGTGGAGCGGCTGCGCGGGCAGATCGAGCGCTACCTCGACTTCGAGGGCCCGTACGCCGCGACCATGGTCAACAACCTGGACTGGACGTCGGGCCTGTCGGCCGTCGACTTCCTGCGGGACGTCGGCAAGTACTTCCGGGTCAACAAGATGATCACCAAGGAGGCGGTCGCGCGGCGGCTCAACTCCGACGCGGGCATCAGCTACACCGAGTTCAGCTACCAGGTCCTCCAGGGGATGGACTACCTGGAGCTGTTCCGGCGGTACGGCTGCGCCCTGCAGACCGGCGGCAGCGACCAGTGGGGCAACATCACCGCGGGCACCGACCTGATCCACCGGGTCGAGCCCGAGGCGCAGGTGCACGCGCTGGCGACACCGCTGATCACCAAGGCGGACGGCACCAAGTTCGGCAAGACCGAGTCCGGCACGGTCTGGCTCGACGCCGAGCGGACCACGCCGTACGCCTTCTACCAGTTCTGGCTGAACGCCGACGACCGGGACATCCCGAAGTTCCTGCGGATCTTCAGCTTCAAGTCCCGTGCGGAGATCGAGGAGCTGGAGAAGCTGACCGAGGAGCGGCCGCAGGCGCGGGCCGCGCAGCGGGCGCTCGCCGAGGAGCTGACCACGCTGGTGCACGGCGCCGAGGAGTGCGCGGCGGTCATCGCGGCGTCCAAGGCGCTGTTCGGGCAGGGGGACCTCGCCGAGCTGGACGAGGCGACGCTGAGCGCGGCGCTCTCCGAGGTGCCGCACGCCCGTGTCGCCGAGCTCGGCCCGGTCGTCGATCTGCTCGCCGAGGTCGGTCTGGTGGCCAGCAAGTCCGCCGCCCGCCGTACGGTCAAGGAGGGCGGCGCCTACGTGAACAACGCCAAGGTCACCGGCGAGGACGCGGTCCCGTCCGCCGCGGACCTGCTGCACGGGCGCTGGCTGGTGCTGCGCCGGGGCAAGAAGAACCTCGCGGCGATCGAGGTCGCCGCGGGCTGACCCGGCGGGGCGCCGCGAGAGCGTGTGTAGGGGGCTGGTCCGTGGCGACACGGACCAGCCCCCTACGCCGTGGTCCAGCTCAGGTCGTCTGTTTGCCCTTGACCATCTTGTAGAGGTAGTCCCCGGCGAAGACGAGGACCACGGCGGCCGCGAGCTGCAGTGCGTGCCGCCCCCAGTCGATCCCTGGCGTCTCGTCGATCCCGAAGCCCGCGGCCAGGGAGTTGCCGACGACTCCGCCGATGATGCCGAGCACTGTGGTCATCCACAGTGGCAGGTGCTGCTTGCCGGGGAGGATCGCCTTGGCGAGCAACCCCAGCACAAGTCCCACGATGATCGCCCACAACCAGCCCACGGCTGCCTCCTCGTCCGGCTCTTGGTGAGCACTTACGGCCAGTGTCGGCCCACCTGGCGTACGGCGCATGTCGGGCGGTGCGCTACGCGATACGGCGTGGCGGACCCGCCGGGCCGAAGCGCCACCCACTCTCGAACCCGGCGCGGCCACGGCGTACCGTGGACTCGGTCCGGAGCGGGGAGCGTCCGGCAGTCGGCAGGGTGGTGGAGGCGTGATGCGGAAGCGGCGTGACGACCAGGTCTTCCGGATCACGGGAGCGCGGCAGGGCCTCGCGGACGACGTACGGGGCAGGCAGCGCCGCTATGTGATCTCGATGTCGATCCGTACGGTCTCGGTGATCCTCGCCGGTGTGCTGTGGAACGTCGAACGCCATGTGGCCGTCGCCGCCCTGGTACTGGGCATGCTGCTCCCCTATATCGCCGTGGTGGTCGCCAACGCGGGCCGGGAGAGCGCCCCCTCGCTGCCGTCCACCTTCGTCCCGGCACCGGGGCGGCCGATGCTGGCGGCGCCGGTGCCCGAGCGCGGTGCCGAGTCGGCGGCGGAACCCGCCGCCGGAAGCCCGAGCGATCAGCCGAGGGACCGGAGCTGACCTGCCCCGCCCGCGAAGCTCAAGAAAAGCTCAGATCAATCATGCGGTTCCGTGCACCGCACAGGGTCGCGCGTGACATACTTCGTACGCGCTCCGCATCCCCCGTCGGAGCGACAGACCGACGCCGGGCAGCTCCCCCCGTGGCTGCCCGGCGTCGCCTTGTCTCCACCCCCTTCCCCCAGCTACTCTCCGGAGTCGTCTCGGCGTCTAGGCTGAGGGCGTGAACCTTCCTGGCCTGTCCCCTGAGTCCCCCGAGTCCCCCGCCACTCCGCAGTGCTCCGCCAAGGGCTGCCGGGCCGATGCCGAGTGGGTGCTCGCCTGGAACAACCCGAAGGTGCACACGCCCGAGCGGCGCAAGACCTGGCTCGCCTGCGCTGAGCATCGCGAGCACCTCTCGCAGTTCCTGGGGGTGCGCGGCTTCCTCAAGGACGTGGTCCGGCTGGCGGACTGGGAGGCGTCAGCCGCCGATCGCTGACATCGGGCGGGACGGTTGCAGGAAGGTCGGGTCGTCCAGGCCTGAACCCGCCTTCTTGCCCCACATCGCCTGCTTCCATATGCGGGCGATCTCGTCGTCCGAGCCCGCCGGTCCGTCCGAGCGCAGTGCGGCGCGCAGATCGGTCTCCTCGGTGGCGAACAGACAGGTGCGGACCTGGCCGTCGGCGGTGAGACGGGTGCGGTCGCAGGCCGCGCAGAACGGGCGGGTGACCGAGGCGATCACCCCGACGCGGTGCGGGCCGCCGTCGACGATCCAGCGCTCGGCGGGGGCCGAGCCGCGCTCCCGCTGCCCCTCTTCGGTGAGGGTGAAGCGGGTGCGCAGCGATGCGAGGATGTCACCCGCGGTGATCATGCCGTCGCGCTTCCAGCCGTGCTGGGCGTCCAGCGGCATCTGCTCGATGAACCGCAGCTCGTAGTCGTTCTCCACCGCCCAGGCCAGCAGGTCGGGGGCCTCGTCGTCGTTGAGGCCCGGCATCAGCACCGCGTTGACCTTGACCGGGGTGAGTCCGGCCTCGCGGGCGGCCGCCATGCCGTCCAGGACGTCCTGGTGGCGGTCGCGGCGGGTGAGGGTCTTGAAGACGTCGGGGCGCAGGGTGTCAAGGGAGACGTTGACCCGGTCGAGACCGGCCGCCTTGAGCGCGCTCGCGGTGCGCTTGAGACCGATGCCGTTGCTGGTCAGGGACATCTTGGGGCGGGGTTCGAGCGCCGCGCAGCGCTCGACGATGCCGACCAGGCCGGGGCGCAGCAGCGGCTCGCCGCCGGTGAAGCGGACCTCTTCGACGCCGAGCCGGGTCACGGCTATGCGGATCAGCCGGACGATCTCGTCATCGGTGAGGAGATCGGGCTTGGCGAGCCATTGCAGGCCTTCTTCCGGCATGCAGTAGGTGCAGCGCAGATTGCAGCGGTCGGTCAGCGAGACCCGCAGATCGGTGGCCACGCGGCCGTATGTGTCGATCAGCATGTCGGCCCCTCCCTGTGTCAGTACAGAACGAGACTACGTGACGGGACTGACATCGCCCCGTGCCCGATCCCACAAGGAGCGGCGCGGCCGCGTCGTAGGGACCTACGACGCGGCCGTGACCTGCGCGGAGTCGGTTTCGCCGAGTAGGGGTACGCGGCTGAACGGGGCTGAACGGGCACCAGGCCCCTGGATCAGTGCGCTCCGGTTCCGGTGAGGGAGCGGACCTCGAGTTCCGCGTACTTGCCGGTGTCCGGTTCCTCCTTGGACAGCACGGTGCCGAGCCAGCCGAGCAGGAAGCCCAGCGGGATGGAGATCAGACCGGGGTTGTTCAGCGGGAACCAGTGGAAGTCCACGCCTGGGAACATCGAGCTGTCCTTCCCGGACACCACCGGCGAGAAGAGCACCAGGATCACGGACGAGGACAGGCCTCCGTAGATCGACCACAGCGCGCCACGGGTGGTGAAGCGCTTCCAGAACAGGCTGTAGAGGATGGTCGGCAGGTTGGCGGAGGCCGCGACCGCGAAGGCCAGGGCGACCAGTCCCGCGACGTTCAGGTCACGGGCCATCGCACCGAGCGCGATGGACACGATCCCGATCAGGACGGTGGCCCAGCGGGCCGCCCTGACCTCCTCCTTCTCGGTGGCCTGTCCCTTGCGGATGACGTTGGCGTAGATGTCGTGGGCGAACGACGACGAGGAGGCCAGGGTCAGCCCGGCGACCACCGCGAGGATCGTGGCGAAGGCGACCGCGGAGATCACCGCGAGCAGGATCGCGCCACCCGCTGAGTCGACCCCGCCGACGTGCAGGGCCAGCAGCGGCGCCGCGGTGTTGCCCGCCTTGTTGGACTCGGTGATCGTCTCGGGTCCGACCAGCGCGGCGGCGCCGAAGCCCAGGGCGATGGTCATCAGATAGAAGCCGCCGATGATCCCGATGGCCCAGTTGACCGACTTACGGGCGGCCTTGGCGGTGGGCACGGTGTAGAACCGGATCAGGATGTGCGGCAGGCCCGCGGTGCCCAGGACGAGCGCGACGGCGAGCGAGATGAAGTCCAGCTGGGTGGTCGGGGTGAGGCCGTACTTCAGTCCGGGTTCCAGGAAGGCGGCGCCGTGGCCGCTGTTCTCGGCCGCCTTGCCGAGCAGGTCGGAGACGTTGAAGTCGAACTTCAGCATGACCAGGAAAGTGATCAGCAGGGTGCCGCTGATGAGCAGGACGGCCTTGACCATCTGCACCCAGGTGGTGCCCTTCATGCCGCCGATGGTGACGTACACGATCATCAGTACGCCGACCAGGGCGACCACGGCGATCTTCCCGGCGTCGCTGGTGATGCCGAGCAGCAGTGAGACCAGGACGCCCGCGCCCGCCATCTGAGCGAGCAGGTAGAAGATGGACACCACGATGGTGGAGGCGCCGGCGGCGGTGCGCACCGGCCGTTGCCGCATCCGGTAGGCGAGTACGTCGCCCATGGTGAAGCGGCCGGAGTTGCGCAGCGGTTCGGCGACCAGCAGCAGCGCCACCAGCCAGGCGACCAGGAAACCGATCGAGTACAGGAAGCCGTCGTACCCGAACAGCGCGATGGCGCCCGCGATGCCGAGGAAGGACGCGGCCGACATGTAGTCGCCGGAGATGGCGAGGCCGTTCTGGAAGCCGGTGAACTGGCGGCCGCCCGCGTAGAAGTCGGCGGCGCTCTTGGTCTGCCGCCCGGCCCACACGGTGATGCCCAGGGTCGCCAGGACGAATGCCGTGAAAAGGGCGATGATCAGCGGCCGGTGCTCGCTCGCCTCCGAGGCCGCGAGCAGGACGTGCTGGCTCATGCGTCGGCCTCCATACGGGACTTGATCGCCTCACCCTTCGGGTCGAGCACGGTGGCGGCGTGCCGCGAGTAGTACCAGGCGATGAGGAACGTGGTGACGAACTGGGCGACGCCGAGGACGAGGGCGACGTTGATGTTGCCGACGAGCTTGGCGCCCATGAAGTCGCCCGCGTAGATCGAGAGCAGCACGTACAGCAAGTACCAGGCGATGAAGGCGACGGTCAGCGGGAAGGCGAAGGAGCGGTACGCCCGGCGCAGTTCGCCGAACTCCGCGCTCTCCTGTACCTCCCGGTAGGCCTCCGTGGTGGGCATGGTGCCCACGCGGGAGCCTTCTCCCGGCGGCGGTGGTGGTGCTTCGGTGGCCACAGAGTCTCCTTGCGACGCGGGGTGATCGACGATCCGACGGGGGCCGATGCTGGCCGGTCCCCCTGCCCACCGCACGGCGACGCGCGCGGACCGGTTCAACAGCGCGCGATTTTCGTTCTATTGAGCAACTCGTTATGGAGGAACTCGTTGCCCAACGAGCCTGATCGACGGTAGTTTCGCCGGGACTACTGATCATGTACCTGTCCGGGCGCGACGTGCGTCCGGACCACTTGGTCTACGGATGATGTGGAGACCCCATGGCTCATCTGCGTTCCAGACGAGGGCGCCTCATCGCGGTGCCGCTCGGACTGGCGCTGACCGCGTCGCTCGGCTTCCTCCCGGCCGGTGCGAGCGCCGCACCGCAGGACGCGCCCGCCGCCGAGAAGGCGGAGGAGGGCCCGCTGCTGTCGTACGTGGTCAACTCGAAGGCCAATTACGGCACCCTGAAGCGGGTACGCAAGGCCATAGCCGAGGCTGACGGCACGGTCGTCACCACGCACGAGAAGATCGGTGTGACGGTCGCCCACTCGACCAACCCGGACTTCGGCGCGGAACTGCGCGCGGTGCGCGGCGTCCAGTCGGCCGGCGCCACCCGCACGGCTCCGCTCGTCCCGCTCGCCACCACCGACGTGGGCGCGACGAAGACGCTGACCGAGGCCGAGGTCGCCGAGATCTCCGCCGAGGCCAAGGACGGCCAGGAGCCGCTGGAAGCCGAACTGTGGGGCCTGCGGTCCATCAAGGCCGACCAGGCGCACAAGGTCAACCCCGGCAGCAGCAAGGTGACCGTCGGTGTCATCGACACCGGCGTGGACGACACCCACCCGGACCTCGCGCCGAACTTCGCCGCCGACAAGTCGGCGAACTGCGTGACCGGTGTCCCGGACACCTCGCCGGGCGCCTGGCGTCCGTACGCGGACGGCAGCGACCACGGTACGCACGTGGCCGGGACGATCGCCGCGCCCCGCAACGGCATCGGCGTGGCCGGTGTCGCGCCCGGTGTCAAGGTCTCCGGCATCAAGGTGAGCACGCCGAAGGACAGCTTCTTCTACGCCGAGGCCGTCGTCTGCGCGTTCATGTTCGCCGCCGACAAGGACATCGACGTCACCAACAACAGCTACTACGTCGACCCGTGGCTGTTCAACTGCGCCACCCACCCGGACCAGAAGGCGATCGCGGAGTCGCTCAGGCGCGCCACGAACTACGCCGAGCGCAAGGGCACCGTGAACATCGGCTCGGCCGGTAACTCGAACGTCGACCTCGCGGCCGACGAGCTCCCGGACTCCAGCAGCCCGAACGACTCCACCCCGGTCGACCGGGTGATCGACCCGTCCGAGTGCCCGGACGTGCCGACCCAGCTGCCCGCCGTCATGTCGGTGTCCGCCACCGGCGTCGAGGACGCCAAGTCGTACTACTCGACGTACGGCCTCGGTGAGGTCGATGTCGCCGCTCCCGGTGGCGACATGCGTTACCAGATTCCGGGTGTGCCGGACAATGACGCCCCGGACCGGCGCGGCGGCATCCTGTCCACCGTGGTCAACGGCGAGTACGGCTACAAGCAGGGCACCTCGATGGCCAGCCCGCACGCGGCCGGTGTGCTGGCGCTGCTGAAGTCGGAGCACCCGTGGGCGTCCGCCAAGCAGCTGAAGTGGATGCTCAAGTTCCAGGCCAGCCCGATGGCCTGCCCGACGGAGTACGACCCGGACGGCGACGGTGAGACCAACGCCACCTGTGAGGGCGGCAAGTACTACAACGGCTTCTTCGGCCACGGCAAGATCGACGCGCTGAAGGCGGTCCGCTGGTAAAGCGGCGTCACCGCACGCGTCACCCGCGACGCGTCACTGCGACGTGTCACCTCTTCGTGTGACCTGGCACGGGCCGTCCTTCGGGGCGGCCCGTGTCGCGTTTCCCTCCCCCTGTTCACGGGATACAGGCGCGATGTAGGCAATTTGTTGTATTTTCGCATCAACGGGGCGTCGTAGCTTGCTGGACCAGACCACCGCGGCGAAGATCGTCCAATGAGCATGTCCCGGCCCCCCGTTACGGCGTCACCGTCCGATCCACCGCACCACGACGGTCCCCCGAGCGACGGGCCGACGGCCTCGCGCCGGGCCGCGTACGGGCGGGCCGCCGCCGTCCTCGTACTCCTGCTGGCGGCCGTGCTGGCGCCCCTGCTCGGCCCGTCCGCCGCCCTGGACGGCACCGGGGAACGCGAGGCGCCCGGCACCGGCCTCATCACCGCGCTCCGTACGGTCCTGTACGCGGCGCTGTGCGTGCAGGTCGGCGAGGTGGCCACGGCCTGGCTCGCCCGGCGGATCCCCGACGCGCCGTCACACACGCCGCGCGGCTGGAGCGCCGCCGCCGCGTGGGCGGGAGCACTCGCCGCGCTCGCCCTGGCCGCCATCGTCGCCAACGGCAACGTACCGCCGCAGAGCCTGGCCGACCTCAGCATGGACCGGCTGTACCAGAGCCGGGACGGACAGCTGGCCCTGATCGAGATCAACGGCTTTGCCGCGGCCGCGTTCTGCGCCACATCGCGCCGCCCCGGCACAGCCCTGTTCCCGCTCGGTGCGGTGATCGTGGCGGAGGCGCTGCGCGCGCACCCCTGGCCGGAGAGCACACCGCTGGTGGGCAGCGCGCTGACCCTGGTCCATCTGGCCTGCGCCGCGCTGTGGGCGGGCGGCCTGCTCCGGGTGCTGCGCACGATGCGGCTCTGGCACGGCACCCGGCCGGACGCGGCCGTCGCCTTGTTGGGGCGCTACGCGCGCGTAGCGGCCGTGCTGTTCGCCGCGATCACGGTGACCGGCATCTGCTCGACGCTGCGCAGGCTGCCGCTGGACTCCGTGTTCGACACCGCGTACGGGCGCACCCTGGTGGCGAAACTCCTCCTGGTCGCCGTGATCGCGGTCCTGGCGCTGCTGGCCCGGCGTCGGCTGCGGCACGCGACCGACCCCTGCTCCGCCGCGGCGCCCGCGCGGGTCGAAGTGACGCTGCTCGGTCTGGCCGTCGTGGTGTCGGCCCTGCTCACCGCCGTTCCGACGCCGATCTGGTGGTGACGCCCGCCGCCCCTGGACCTGATCCGGTGCGGGCCGCGGCCGCGCGCACCCCGTAGGCCAGGAGCAGTTGGGCCGTGACATAGGTGAGCATGATCCAGAAGTCGGGCCTGGGCAGCTGGGGCCACTCGGCGACGCCGGTGGCGATCAGCGTGTCCGAGAGCAGGAACAGCGCGCCGCCCAGTCCCCCGGCCAGCCCCACCCGCGTCGAGCGGAACGCCATCGCGGTCAGCAGCAGGCTGTATCCGGCGACCGGGCCCCGCAGCTCCGACGGCAGGTCGGCCCAGAGCAGCGCCACCGTGCCGACCAGTGCCACGCCGTACCCCGCGCCCAGCAGGACGCTAGGTCCTGCCGTCACCTTCCCGCCGTCCGCCCGGAGGGTGGGAGTTCGACGACAGGGCCTAGGCGCGCGTGGCGTGCCGTGCCGGGCGAACAGCACCAGGTAGCAGACGTGCCCCACGGCGAACGAGGTCATCCCGGCGAGGAAGGCCGCGTCGGCGTCCAGGAGCAGCAGCACGTCACCGCCCCAGCCGAACAGCAGCGCGGCGACCAGCAGCCGGGGGCCGCCGCGTACGGCCGTGTACCCGGCGAGCAGGGGCATCAGCAGCGGCTTGCACAGAGTGTGCCCGAGGTCTGCGCCGGCCAGCAGCGAACCGAGGTCCCCGACTGCGGCGAAGGCGAAGGCCACGAGCAACAGGCGGGCCAGCCGCTCCCGGTTCACGCGCCGCTCGCGGCTCGGGCGGCCCGCACGGCTGACGTGATCCTCCCGGTTCACACGGCGCCCTTGGTGACCGCGTCCGCCGCGGCGGGCCGCTCGCTCTGGGGCGACGCGTCCGCGGGTCGCGGCGACCACCCCGGACCGCGGAAGACCCGTCCGGCCCGCTCGCGCCAGCTCTCCGCCGCCCTGAGGTCCCTCGCGATGGCGGCGTACTCATGCGTGGCCACCCGCAGCGGGTTGTAGGTGTCGATGTTCTTGGTGAGCCCGAACACCGGCCGGTCCGTCTCCGGCACGAACGAACGGAACATCCGGTCCCAGACGATCAGGATGCCGCCGAAGTTGCGGTCCAGATAGCCGCCCTGTGAGGCGTGGTGCACCCGGTGGTGCGAGGGCGTGTTGAAGACGAACTCGAAGGCGCGGGGCAGCTTGCCGATGCGCTCGGTGTGGATCCAGAACTGGTAGACGAGGTTCGCCGATGAGCAGAAGGCGAGCGCGGCCGGGTGCACACCGCAGACGATCAGCGGCAGATAGAAGGGCCAGACCGTGAGACTGGTCCACGGCTGGCGCAGCGCGGTGGTGAGGTTGAACTTCCGGCTGGAGTGGTGCACCACGTGGCAGGCCCACAGGATGCGGATCACATGGTGGCCGCGGTGCGACCAGTAGTAGAAGAAGTCCTGCGCGAGCAGCATCAGCGGGACCGTCCACCACAGCACGGGCACCCGCAGCGGGGTCAGCTCGTACACCAGGGTGTAGATCGCGACGATCGGTATCTTCCACAACAGGTCGAAGACGAGACTGCCGAGCCCCATGGTGATGCTGGTCGCGGCGTCCTTGGTCTCGTATCCGGCGGCGTCGTCATCCGGGTGCAGCCGCACACTCACCATCTCGACCACGGTGAGCAGCACGAACGCGGGGATGGACCACAGCACGACATCGGGGAGGTTCGGCATGGGTGCACCGTAAGCGCCCCGGCAGGCCGCCGCTAGGGGTGGTTACCGACAAGTATTACCGCTGGTACGCCTTGAGTTCTTGGTGATCCCCGCCAAGGGATGTCCGGCCGCGTCCTGCGATGCGTGGGCCAGGCTGGCGGGCGCGACGGCCAAGTCGCCGCTGTCGGCTCCACCGGGGGCCGGTCTGGTGCGCGCCCCGGTATGGCGCGCCGCCTACCCGACCCTCGCCCCCACTGCCGCGTCACCACACGCGGACCGACCCGCCCGGTGCGAAGACCGGTGAGGCGGCATCCACCGGGGGCTCCTTCAGCGGTTCGGCCAGCTCCGCGACCGTGGGGCCGACCCTGGCCGCGATCGGGTCCAGGTGGGCCAGGTCGAAGCCGTAGACGCGGGCGGCGTTGCCGCCGATCATGGCGGCGACCTCCTTCCTGGGCAGTCCCGCGTACGCGGCGCGGAGACCCTCGCGGCTGTAGGGGTAGGTGCCTTCGTCGTGCGGATAGTCGCTGCCCCACATGATCTTGTCGAGGCCGATACGGTCGCGCAGCGGCACCTCGTGGGGGCGCATGAAGCTGGCGCCGACGAAGCAGTTGTCGGCCCAGACCTCGCTCGGGCCCTTGCCCATCGCGGCGGCGAGTCCGGCGCCGAACTTGGATTCCGCCGTGTCGGCCCGCGTACCGGACTTCGCCGACGCGGCGACCAGGCGGCCGTGGTAGTAGTCCAGCATGTCGAGTACGCCCGGTATCCAGCCGGAGCCCTGCTCAGTGAGGACCAGCCGCAGGCCTGGGTAGCGGCGGAACACCCCGCCGAAGATCAGATGCCACAGGGCGCGGTGCGAGAACCAGGTGGTCTCCACCATGAACACGGCGCGCGCGGCCGGTTCCTCACCGAGCGGCGGGGACGCCGAACCGGCGTGGTGGTTCACCGGGACGCCGAGCTCGGCGCAGACCGCCCAGAGCGGGTCGTACGCCCGCGAGTGCAGCTCGGGCAGGCCCGAGCCCGGTGGCGTACCCGGTAGCAGGAGGCCGCCGGTGAGGCCCGCCGCGTGGGCCCGGCGGACCTCCGCCACGGCTGCGTCCACGTCGTTCAGAAGCACTTGGAAGACACCCGCGCGGCGGCCGGGTACGGCCGCGCAGAAGTCCGCCAGCCAGCGGTTGTGGGCGCGCAGCCCGGCCCAGCGCTGGTCGAACTCCGCGCGGGTCGGGGCCGGGGCCATCAGGGCGGCGGAGGGGAAGAAGGGCGGGATCGTGTTGGGGAAGACGACCTCGGCGACGATGCCGTCCGCCTCCAGTTCGGCGACGCGGCGGCCGGAGTTCCAGTTCTTGTCGGCGGTGTCGGCGAGCAGGTCCTCGTATGGGTTGACGTAGGTCGCCGCCCAGGCGTCGAAGGCCTCGTGGTGCCGGGACTCCAGATACGGCTTGTAGTCCAGGAGGTCGGCGCCCGCATGGCAGTCGGCCGAGACGACGGTGTAGCGGTCCGCGCCGTCGTGAGTGGACACGGGGTCGTGAGTGGACACGGGGTCGTGAGTGGACACGGGGTCGTGGGCGGTCATGACGACACCCCCAGCGTCGGGAAGTCGTGGTCGGTCAGCCAGTGGCGGCCGACCTCGCGGGAGCGCGCCCAGGACGCCTCCACGGCCGCCTGGTCGGCGCTCTGGCCGAGGTCGGCGGGTGTGGGGCCGATCCGACGGGCGATCGGGGCCAGGGCCTCGGTGTCGAAGCCGAACACCTCGGCCGCGGCGAGGCCGAGCATGCGGCGGGTCTCGGTGACCGGGATGTCGTGGAAGGTGTTCTTCAGCCACGCGCGCGTGTCGGGCCAGGTGCCCTCGGGGTGCGGGAAGTCGGAGCCCCAGAGGATGTTGTCGACCCCGATCTCGTAGCGCTGGGCGAGTTCGCGCCGCTTGGTGTTGGTGGCGCAGATGAACAGCTGCCGGTCGAGGTACTCATGCGGGGGACGCCTCAGTTCGGCGAACGGTGAGAGCTTCTTGCCGCCGTGGGCGCCCAGATAGAGCCGGTCCATGAACCACAGGAGGTTCGGCAGCCACCAGCAGCCCGACTCGGCGACGCCGAACCTCAGCCCCGGATGGCGCTCGAACACACCGGACCAGAGCAGGAACCACAGCGGCCTGGCGGGCCACCAGGTGACCTCGGAGACGTAGATGCCCAGGTGGTCGCCGTACTCGTGGCGCGGGGCCGCCCCGGAGTGGGTGACCAGCGGCATGCCGGTCTCAGCGGCCGCCGCCCAGACGGGCTCGTATCGCCGGTCGTGGTACGGCTCCTTGTCGACCCACATGGACGGGATCATGAGAGCCCCGAGGCCGGACTCCCTGGCCCGGTGGATTTCCGCCACGACCCGGTCGATCTCGCCGGTGACGGGCAGCAGGGCCACGCCGCAGTGCCGTTCGGGGTGCTCGCCGACGAACTCGGCCAGCCAGCGGTTGTGCGCCTGGGCGCCCGCCATGCCCAGCTCCGGGTCCTGGTCGCCGGAGAGCCCGAGGCCCACCCCGAAGGGGGCGGCGGTCTGGCTGTCCACGGCGTCGGCGTCCGGGAACACGACTTCGGCCGCCACCCCGTCGCCGTCCAGTTCCTTGAGGCGCTGGGCGGTGTCCCAGCCACCGCGCAGGCCCTCCTCGTTGTCGTGGAACCACTTGGCGGCGAAGGCCTCGTTGCGTACACCGAGCCGGGTCATCTCCTCGCGGCGGGCGTCCTGCCGCCCGAGGAAGTCGTCGAAGGCGCGGTGGAAGCGGCGGTCGAGATAGGGCCGGTAGTCCTTGGTGGGGAGCCCGGCGTGGCAGTCGGATGAGATGATCAGATAGGGGTCCGTCATCGTATGTCCCTTATCTCTTGTCCTCTATCTCTTGTCCTCTATCTCTTGTCCTCAGTCGAGGATGAAGTTCTCGAGGTACGCCGGGTCGGCGCGGTCGAGCATCGACCGCGACCTGGCCCTGATCTGCCGGTCGCTGTGCTCGCTCTCGGGCAGCAGCCAGAAGCGGTCGGCCCTGATCCCCTCGGCGACGAAGTCGGCGACCTCGTCGACCGGCGTGAACCGCACCTCCTGCCCCGCCTCGCGCATCGCCGCCTCCCACTGGGCGAGGCTGCGGTAAGGCGTCTTGCGGGGGCGCTCCTTGGCGTAGCGCGCCGGCCGGTTGCGGTGCGACTCCCACAGGCCGGTGCGCAGCATGTGCGGGCCGGGGAAGAGCACCGAGGCTCCGACGGCGGCGCCCTCGGCCCTGAGGTGGGCGTACAGCGACTCGGTCATGGTCACCACGGCCGCCTTGGTGACCGCGTACACCGACGCGGTGGGCAGCGGAGCGATCCCGCCGTCCCCCGACGAGGTGTTGACGACGTGGCCGGGTCCGCCCGCCGCGATCATGCGCGGCAGGAAGGCCTGGATGCCGTGGAAGACGCCCCACACGTTGACCGCGAAGGCCCACTTCCAGTCGTTCGGCTCGTGTTCCCACATCCGGCCCTCGGCACCGGAGCCGACGCCCGCGTTGTTGCACAGCACGTGCACGGCGCCGTACGTCTCGTACGCCGTGTCCGCCAGGGCCTGGACGGACGCCCGGTCCGCGACGTCCACCACGCGCGCGTGCACGTCGGCGCCGTCCGCACGAAGCGCCGCGGTCGCCTTCTCCAGGGCACCCTCCTCGACGTCCGCGAGGACGACCTTCAGCCCGTCGGCGGCGAACCTGCGCGCCATGGCGAGGCCGATGCCGCTGGCCGCTCCGGTGACGACGGCGACCTGTCCCGCGCCGAGCCGCATCAGAGACCGCCTTCCGGCGGCCCGTCGAGTATCTGCCGCGGGTCGTCGTAGCGCTGGTGGATGTACGGGAGCAGGGCCAGGGCGCTGACGCGTTCGGCGACCCGGCCCCTCTGGCCGGTGGTCTTCTCGCCGATGGTGATCTCCACCAGGCGCCGCACCCGCAGGTCGGCGACCGGGTCGTAGACCGACTCGCGCAGGACCACCTCGCCGGTGATCCGCTCCAGCCTGCGCACCCTCTCGTCGCGTACGCAGTGCACCAGGACCGGGTCCGCGTCGAAGCCCGAACCGTCGACGGCGGGCAGGAACTTGAAGTAGAAGTCAGTCTTCTGGACGGGCTCGGGCAGCGGCAGCTCGCCGCTGACCGTGCCACGCACCTCGACGAAGGCGATCTGGTGCCGGGCTAGTGCGGCGCGCACCACCGGTCCTTCGCGTTCGACGGTGACCTCGCCGAGCTTCTTCGGCTCGCCGAACACCTCTCGGCCGCCGATCAGAGCGCGCTCGTGGGTCATCGGCATGACCAGGGGGTACCAGCCCTCGACGCCGTCGTGCGCGGCGGCGACCGCGACCGATCCGGCGCCCAGGGGGTAGCCAGGCAGGTCGACGTCGCTGATGTTGGCCCGCACCAGGGGCTGTCCGGTGGGTTTCAGCGGCGGCGGCAGCACTGCGGCCACGGTGTCCGGGTCGGTCTCCCAGACGGCGACGACGCCGGTGGACCAGATGTCGGGGAGTCTGGAGTTCGCGGTGCGCGCCGCGGTGATCTCGGCCTCGGTGCGCGCGCCGTACCGTACCCGTGCCATGTCGAACCACCCTTCGCAGGTCGTGCGGAGACGTGCCGTACCAGGGAGCCTGTAACACTGTTACAGGCTTCTGGGTGAGGGGTAAAGAGCCGTGCGTGAAACGGAATGAGGGGACCGATGACCGGACCGATGACCGGACCGACGAGAGAGCCGACGACCGGACCGACGAAGCCGCCGGGGCCAGCGAGGGCGACGCGCGCGTCGTTGACCCGCGACGAGGTGCTCGATGCCGCCGCGGACCTGGTCAAGCAGCACGGCCCGGCCGCCCTGACCATGCGCAAGCTCGCCGCCGAGCTGGGCACCGCGGTCACCTCGATCTACTGGCACGTCGGCAACCGCGAGTCGCTCCTCGACGCGCTGGTCGCCCGCACCGTCCAGGACCTCGGCGAGATCCGTCCGAGCGGCCGCACCCCCGCCCAGCGCGTCGTGTCGGTGGCCCGCGCCCTGCGCCGCCAGCTGCGCGACCACCCGCACCTGGTCGCGATGGTCCACGAACGCGGGCTGACCGAGCGGATGTTCCAGCCCGCCGCGCAGACCCTGGTGCACGAGGTGCACGCGGCGGGACTGCGCGGCGCGCGGGCCGCTGACGTGGTACGCGCGGTGCAGTTCCAGGTCGTCGGGTTCGTCCTGGTGGAGCGCAACCGCGAGCGCGCTCCCGTGCAGCGCCCCAGCGACGAGGAGCTGTGGAGTGCCGCCAGCGCCGAGCAGGACCCGGCACTCGCGCGCGCGCTCGCCGGACCGCCCGACCCGGAGCAGCTCTTCACCGTCTCGGTTCGCGCCCTGGTGGACGGGCTGTTCGGACCACCGGGACAGTCCGGCGCGCCGGCCCCGGCGGGCGGCTCCGGCACACGCCCCGGCACCCGGCCCTAACATCCGCCCCGTCAACCCGGCCCCACCGGTCCTGGTCCGCGCTGTCAGTGACGGGTCGTATCCTCAGGGACCATGCTCGAAGACCACACGACCGCAGCCCCGTGGCCGACCGCGTATCCGAAGGGATACGCGGTCGTCGACGTGGAGACCACCGGTCTCGCCCGCGACGACCGGATAGTGTCCGCCGCCGTGTACCGGCTGGACGCGCGCGGCGACGTCGAGGACCACTGGTACACCCTGGTCAACCCGCAGCGCGATCCGGGACCCGTGTGGATTCACGGGCTGACGAGCGCCGCGCTCAAGGACGCGCCGCTGTTCGCCGAGATCGCCCAGGAGTTCTCCGAGCGGCTGGCCGACCGGGTGCTCGTCGCGCACAACGCGGTCTTCGACTGGTCGATGATCGCCCGCGAGTACGCACGCGCCGAGCGCACCGCGCCCGTGCGGCAGCGGCTGTGCACCATCGCGCTGTCCAAGGAACTGGGTCTGCCGCTGCCCAACCACAAACTGTCCTCGCTCGCCGCGCACTTCGGCGTCGAGCAACAGCACGCGCACCACGCGCTGGACGACGCGCGCGTGCTCGCCGAGGCGTTCCGCCCCAGCCTGCACGCGGCGGCGAGCACCGGGGTGCGGCTGCCGCTCCTGGAGTGCCGACCGCTCACCGAGTGGAGCCAGAGCCCCGCCACGCCGCGCATCGGCCACCAGGCCACGCACGCGTCGTACGGCCAGGGCGGTTGGCGTCCTTCGCGCAAGCGGCCGCCGTGCCCGTACCCCAACCCCGGACGGTACGAGGAGGGGAAGCCGCTCAAGCAGGGCATGCGGGTGGCGTTCTCCGGGGACACCTCGGTGGACCGCGAGCTCCTGGAGGATCGCGCGTTCGACGCCGGGCTGCATATCGCCACCAGTGTGTCGCGGCTCACCAGCCTGCTGGTGACCAACGACCCGGACGCGGGCACCTCCAAGGTCGTCAAGGCCAGGGCGTACGGCACCCCGGTCGTCGACGAGGCCGCGTTCGGGCAGCTGCTGCGGGACGTGGCCCCCGCCGAAGGAGCGGCTCGGGGCGCGACCGAAAGCACATCGCCAAACGGGTGATTAGCCGGACCCCGCCCCGCATGCCGCACGCACGCGGGCGCGCCCGCGTCCCACCCTGTGGCGCATGGCACGTTGTGAAGTCTGCGGAAACGACTACGGCATGTCCTTCGAGGTGCACGCGCAGGGCGCGGTGCACGTCTTCGACTGCTTCGCCTGCGCCATCCACCGCATGGCGCCCCTGTGCGAGCACTGCCGGGTACAAGTGATCGGGCAGGGCGTCGAGGTCGAGGGGCACTGGTACTGCGGGGCGCACTGCGCACGCGCGGAGGGGCGGGTGGGGATCGTCGACAAGGTGTGAGCCCGCCCACCCCGCACGGTCCTCGCGCAGTCCCCGCCGGTGCGGAATCCGCCCCCTGACGGGACCCCTCCCGCCGGGGGGCGGTCGCCTGCGGGTAACGTCGAGGCGTGTACCGCTTCCTGTTGTCCCGGCAGTGGGTGCTTCTCACCCTCCTCGCCCTCGTCCTCATCCCTGTGATGGTCGAACTGGGCTTCTGGCAGCTGCACCGCCACCAGCACCGCGTCGCGCAGAACGCCCTGATCGCCAAGAACCTCGACGCGGCGCCGGTGCCCGTCACCGAGCTCACCTCGACGGGACACACGGTGCCCCGCTCCGACTACTGGCGCCGGGTGACCGCGACCGGGACGTTCGACACCGCGCGCGAGGTCGTCGTCCGCAACCGCACCAACGCCGACGACCGGGTCGGCTTTCACGTCCTGACGCCGCTGGTACTCGACAGCGGCACCGTGCTGCTCGTCAACCGCGGCTGGGTGCCACGGGGCGCCAGCCTGCGCGACTTCCCCGAGGTACCGGCTCCCCCGGCGGGCGAGGTCACCGTCACCGGCCGCCTGATGGCCGACCAGACCACGGACGCCAGCGGTATCCGGGACCTCAAGGGGCTGCCGCCCCGGCAGACCATGCTGATCAGCAGCGAGCAGCAGGCCGAGGCCCTCGGCCAGCGGGTGCTCGGCGGCTACGTGGAGCTGATCGCCCCCCGCCCCGATGACGGCGGCCCCGAGCCGGTAGGCGCCCCGGACAAGGGCTCCATCGGCCCGCACATGGCCTACGCCGTCCAGTGGTGGCTGTTCGCCGCCGCGGTCCCGGTCGGCTGGGTGATCCTGGTACGCCGCGAGCTGAAGGAACGCGGGCAGCGGTCGGAAGGCGACGCCGAAGAGGCGGAGCAGCCGAATTCCGCCGCCGCGCAGCCGTAGCCCCGCGGCTCTCAGCCCTGCGGCTCTCAGCCCCGCGGCTCTCTCGCCTCCGGACCGTGTGACACGGCAGGATGGGGGCCATGGATCTTGGACTGAAGGACCGTGTCTACGTCGTCACCGGCGCCACCCGTGGCCTCGGGCACGCGGCGGCCCGCGAACTGGTCGCGGACGGCGCGCGGGTCGTGGTCAGCGGCCGGGACGCGACGACGGTCGCCGAGGCCGCCGACGCGCTCGGCCCGAACGCACTGGGCGTCGCCGCGGACAACGCCGACCCGGACACCGCCGACCGCCTGATCGGGGCCGCGCGTGAGCGCTACGGCCGCGTCGACGGCGTACTGATCAGCGTCGGCGGCCCGGCCCCCGGCTTCGCCGCCGACAACACCGACGCACAGTGGCAGGCGGCCTTCGACTCGGTGTTCCTCGGCGCCGTACGCCTGGCCCGCGCGGCCGCGGCGGAGCTGGGCGACGGCGGGGTCATCGGTTTCGTGCTCTCCGGCTCGGTGCACGAGCCGATCACGGGCCTGACCATCTCGAACGGTCTGCGCCCCGGACTCGCGGGCTTCGCCAAGTCTCTCTCGGTCGAGCTCGGGCCGCGCGGCATCCGCGTGGTGGGGCTGCTCCCCGGCCGGATCAGCACCGACCGGATGCGGCAGCTCGACGGCCTGTCCCCCGACCCGGAGGCCACCCGCGCGGCCAACGAGGCGCGGGTGCCGCTGCGGCGGTACGGCACGCCGGAGGAGTTCGGGCGCGCGGCGGCGTTCGTCCTCTCGCCCGCGGCCTCGTATCTGACCGGTGTGATGCTCCCGGTGGACGGCGGCGCACGGCACGGCTTCTAGGGCCTGTCCGGTTCTACGGTCTGCCCGGTTCTACGGTCTGCCCGGTTCTACGGTCTGTCCGCGGATCAGGTCACGCGCCGCGCGCGGTGGCTGGCCGCGCGCATACGGACCTCGGCCGGAAGCCGGGCGAGGCCCGCCGAATCGCGGGCCCGCCCCACCGCGTCGGCGGACAGCCGACGCAGCGCGTCCGCGGGTTCCGCGTGCGCCTCCAGCAGGAGGTGAACCCGAGCCTCGGGCGCGCGGCGCGTACCGGTGAGCGTGACCTGTGCCCGCTGTACGCCGTCCAGCGCCTCGGCCTCGTCCGTCATCACCCGTTCCAGCGCCCGCCCGCGCAGCAGCGCGACCTGCCCGTCACCGCTGTCGACCACCACATCGGCGAGCCGGGCACGGCGGGCCTGAGCCAGCAGCCACCACAGCATGAGCAGCACCAGCACCGCGAGCACCAGGAAGACCACGGGCCACCACCAGCCGTCGTCCCGCCACCGCGCGCGGTCCGCGTCGCTCAGCAGCACGTCGCCGCGCCCGTCGTACAGCCACCAGGACGGGACCGGCGCCCCGAGTCCGGCGGCGAGCACGGAGCCGCCCAGCACCAGCAGCGCCAGGCCCACCAGACCGAGCAGGACGCGGTTGACGGTCCGCAGCATCGTTCAGCCCTTCTTCCGGGGCAGCCGGGACACCCGCACCGAGAGCGCCGGGCGGCGTACCAGGCCGAGCCCGTGGACGCCCTCGCTGAGGGTGGCGTCCAGGTCGGCGCGTACCTCGTCGAGCGGCCGGAAGTGGGACACGGCGCGCACGTCGACCCTGGTGCGGGTGACCCGCACCCGCACCGACCGCACCCCGGACACCTCCATGGCCCGGTCGCGCAGCACCAGCGCGGCGGCGTCCCGGTCCAGCCAGGCCCGTACGCCGGGGTCGTCGGGTTCGCGCAACGTCAGCAGGGAGCGCTGTCCGGGCGTGGCCGCGAGCACGAGCAGCCACGCGCCCACGGCGACCGCGGCGCCCGCACCGGCCAGCACCCAGGGGTCGTCAAGCGGCCGCTCGGCGAGTTCCGTGGCCAGGGTGCGCCGCCAGCGCATGGCCGGGCGGTCGGCGCGGACCGCCGCGAGGTCGTACAGCAGGAGTCCGGCCGCGCCGAGTGCCAGCAGCGCCACCAGCGCCGCGGGGACGCGGCGCGCGGACCAGAAGCGGCCGCCGCCGTGCGGGGCGCCGTCGCGGTCACCGTCGCCGCCGTCACCGCCGTCGAGTACGGGCGGGTGCGACGCCGCGGAGGCGGACTGGCCGCGTCCCGCGTCGCCGTCCCGTCCCTTCTCCGTCGCGTTCATCGTGTCCTTCCCTGTGCCGCCGCACGGGTCGCCGCCGAGTGCAGACGCTCGACCTGGACCACGACCTCGGGCACGTCCATGTCCGCCAGCGTCTTCACCCGCTCGGCGACCTGACGGCGTACCGCGCCGCACTGGCCGCCGATATCGCTGGGAAAGTCGAGTTCCAGGCTGATCCGCACCCGTGCGCTGCCGTGCTGGACGACGACCGTGGCGTGCGGCGGGTCGGCGCCGTCGGGCACGCCGTGGCGCAGCGCCTCGCGTGCCGCGCGCGCGGCGATCTTCGCGACGACCCGGTCGGCGATACGGGTCGCCCCGCGCTCGCCCGGTGCGACCCGCGCAGCCGCCACTACCGCCGCCGGTCGCCGCGGGCGTCGCCGCGGCCGCGGAACAGGTCGCCCGCCTCCAGGTCTCCGTCCGCATACCGGCCGACCAGGAAGCCCAGCGCACCAAGCGCCGCGACCAGCAGAAACGCGCCGAATCCGCCGAAGTACGCGGCGAAGCCGAGCCCCATGCCGGCCAGCAGGCCGACCACCGCCATGCTCATCCCGAGCTCCTCACTGGAGTCGTGGTTCCGGCTCGTCCTCGTCCTCTTCGGGCAGCTTGACGTCGCCGACGGCGATGTTGACCTCGACGACCTCGAGTCCCGTCATGCGCTCCACGGCGGCGACGACGTTCTCCCGTACGGCCCGTGCCACATCGGTGATCGAGACGCCGTAGTCCACGACGATCTCCAGGTCGAGCGCGGTCTGCACCTCGCCCACCTCGGCCTTCACCCCGCGCGACACGGATTTGGTGCCGCCGGGTACGCGGTCGCGTACGGCGCCGAAGGTACGGGAGATTCCGCTGCCCATCGCGTGTACGCCGACCACGTCGCGTGCCGCGAGCCCGGCGATCTTCTCCACCACGCCGTCGGCGATGGTGGTACGGCCCCGAGTCGCGGGGTCGCCCCCGCCGCGCTTGGTCGGCCCGGTCCGTTCTGTGCGTTCGGTGCCGGGACCTGGCAGTTCCGTCTCCCCGGTGTCCGGCGTGCTGCGCTCCACGGTGTCGCCCATCGCGTTCATCCCCATCCGTACGGGTACGGTCGGCTCCTTGCGCCCACACTAAGTGTGCTTGCCCCATGGCGCTCAGGGGATGCGGCAGGCTGGGGAAATGACGGCTGACCGGTGGACCCAGGCGGTACGTGACCAACTCGGCCTCGGGCGGCTGCTGCCGCTCGGGGGCGAACGGGACGGCGCCTGGATCGCGGAGCGCGCGGCGGCGGGCGTCCTGCGGGACGCGGCGTCGGGGGTCGCCGGGGTCCGGGTGTACGCGCTCCGGATCGGCCTGGCCGATCCGGGCGCCGCCGCGCCGGAGCCCGTCGTTCCGCCGCCGCCGAGCGCGCTGGCTCCCGGACCGCTGCGGATCGAGGCCGAGGTCGCGGCCGCCGCGGCGGAGCCGCTGCCCGTGGCGGCGGACCGGCTGCGTACGGCACTGGCCCAGGCGGCGAACGCACGGCTCGGACTGCTGACCGAGTCGGTGGACCTGCGCGTGACAGGGCTGCTTGAGACCACCCCGGCTGGGACACCCGCCGCCCCGGAAGGCGCGGGCGGCCAAACCCGCGCCGCGGCCTGCGCCACCCCGGAAGGCGCGGGTGATGAGGTCCGGGTGGGGGCTGTGGTCGCGTCGGTGTCCGGGGTGTCCCGGCTCGCTGGGGCGGGGCGGGGGGTGCGGATCTCCGCGTGTGCCGCGCTGGGGGTGTCGGTGCCCGGACGCCATGTCCGTGTCGAGGTGGCCGTGTACGCGGATCACCGGGCGCTTGACGTGGCCCTCGCGGTGCGCCGGGCGGTGGCGCACGCGCTCGCCGACCGCCCGACGGTGGCCGTCCTGGTCACAGCGGTCGACCGCCCGCGCTGACCAGGACGGCCCTGCCCCGGTGGGGCCCTCAGTCGCCGAGGCCCGCCAGGTCGCGCAGGCGGCGGGCCTGGGCCGCTCGCTCGGCGACGCGCTGGTCCTCGTAGGAGCGCACGGCCGCGCCCTGGAGCAGGGTCTTCGTCTCGATCACCGCGTCCCGAGGCGCGGCGAGCAGCGCGGCCGTCAGGTCGCGCACCGAGGCGTCCAGGTCGGCGCCCGGCACCACGAGGTTGGCCAGGCCGGTGCGCTCCGCCTCGGCCGCGTGCACGAAGCGGCCGGTGGCGCAGATCTCCAGGGCCCTGGCGTAGCCGACCAGGCTCACCAGGGGGTGCGTACCGGTGAGGTCGGGGACCAGGCCGAGGCTGGTCTCGCGCATCGCGAACTGCGCGTCGTCGGCGACCACGCGCAGATCGCAGGCGAGCGCGAGCTGGAAGCCCGCGCCGATGGCGTGCCCCTGCACCGCGGCGATGGAGATCAGGTCGCCGCGCCGCCACCAGGTGAAGGCCTCCTGGTACTCGGCGATGACCGCGTCCAGGTCGGCGTCGCTGCCGCGCGCCATGTCGACGAAGGACGGCTCGCCGTCGAAGCCCTCGGGCGTGAACGCCTGTCGGTCGAGCCCCGCGGAGAACGACTTGCCCTCGCCGCGCAGCACCACGACGCGCACGCTGCCCGGCAGCGACCTGCCCGCCTCGGTCAACGCCCGCCAGAGAGCGGGACTCTGGGCGTTGCGCTTGGCGGGGTTGGCCAGGGTCACCGTGGCGACCGCATCGTCGACGGTGAGCCGTACGCCGTCCTTGTCGAGTACGGGTACCGCTACGCGGCCGGGGTCGAGCGAAGCCATGGTGCGCCTCCGATGGGACTGCAGCGACAGTTAAGTGACTGCACAGTAACCACCCGGTCGATCACCCGACCGGCCGGGTGGCCACCACCGGAGACAGTGCGCCCGCCGTCAGGCCGAGGCGGCCTTCTTGCCCCGCGTCGCACCGCCGCGGCCGCGCAGCTGGATCCCGGATTCGGTGAGCATCCGGTGCACGAATCCGTAGGAGCGGCCGGTTTCCTCGGCCAACGCCCGGATGCTCGCACCGGCGTCGTACTTTTTCTTCAGGTCTGCCGCGAGCTTTTCGCGCGCGGCGCCGGTCACCCGGCTGCCCTTCTTCAGAGTCTCGGCCACCCGTGCCTCCTCATGGGAAGTGCGCTCTGGACTTCTCATGATCACCCCTCTCGGGCTTCCTGGCCACCCATTCGACAAGGTCCGTGTGACAAGGTTCGCCGCCAGCGGACGTCCCGGTACGCGGCCGGCGGCGGCCTCCGCTCGCGTCGGCGGCCGCCGCTGACCGGGGTGTGTGGACGAACGACCTGGTCAGCGATGGGGCGGCGGCGGTCGGCCGCACGCGGGATGTACACCGGTGTGCGCGCTGTCCGACACACCGCGGTACGAGGCGCGCTCACTCAGATGATGGATCACCCATAGGCCGAATGATCCATACGGCGTTGATCACGCGAGGGCGACGAGGTCCGCGTAGTCGGCGCCCCACAGGTCCTCGACGCCGTCCGGCAGCAGGATGATCCGCTCCGGCTGCAGCGCCTCGACCGCGCCCTCGTCGTGGGTCACGAGGACGACCGCGCCCTTGTACGTGCGCAGCGCGCCGAGGATCTCCTCGCGGCTGGCCGGGTCGAGGTTGTTGGTGGGCTCGTCGAGCAGCAGCACGTTGGCCGAGGAGACGACCAGGGTCGCCAGCGCGAGCCGGGTCTTCTCGCCGCCGGAGAGCACTCCCGCGGGCTTGTCGACGTCGTCCCCGGAGAACAGGAAGGAGCCGAGCGTCTTACGGACCTCGACGAGGTCGAGGTCGGGGGCGGCCGAGCGCATGTTCTCCAGGACCGTGCGGTCCGGGTCGAGCGTCTCGTGCTCCTGCGCGTAGTAGCCGAGCTTGAGGCCGTGACCCGGCGTCACCGTGCCGGTGTCGGGCTGCTCGACGCCGCCGAGCAGCCGCAGCAGGGTGGTCTTGCCCGCGCCGTTCAGGCCGAGGATGACCACCCGCGAGCCCTTGTCGATGGCGAGGTCGACGTCCGTGAAGATCTCCAGCGAGCCGTACGACTTGGACAGGCCCTCGGCGGTGAGCGGGGTCTTGCCGCAGGGCGCGGGCTCGGGGAAGCGGAGCTTGGCGACCTTGTCGGCCTGCCGGACTTCCTCAAGACCGGCGAGCAGCCGCTCGGCGCGGCGGGCCATGTTCTGCGCGGCGACCGTCTTGGTGGCCTTGGCGCGCATCTTGTCCGCCTGGGAGTTCAGCGCCGAGGCCTTCTTCTCGGCGTTCTGCCGCTCGCGCTTGCGGCGCTTCTCGTCCGCCTCGCGCTGCTGCTGGTAGAGCTTCCAGCCCATGTTGTAGACGTCGATGACGGAGCGGTTGGCGTCCAGGTAGAAGACCTTGTTGACGACCGTCTCGACCAGTTCGACGTCGTGGGAGATCACGATGAAGCCGCCGTGGAAGTTCTTCAGGTAGTCGCGCAGCCAGACGATCGAGTCGGCGTCGAGGTGGTTCGTGGGCTCGTCGAGCAGCATGATGTCCGCGTCCGAGAACAGGATGCGGGCCAGCTCGACACGGCGGCGCTGACCGCCGGAGAGGGTGTGCAGCGGCTGGCCGAGCACCCGGTCGGGGAGCTTCAGGGCGGCCGCGATGGTGGCCGCCTCGGCCTCGGCCGCGTACCCGCCCTTGGTGAGGAACTCGGTCTCCAGGCGCTCGTAGCGCTTCATCGCCTTCTCGCGGGTGGCGCCCTTGCCGTTCGCCATCCGGTCTTCGTTCTCGCGCATCTTGCGCAGCAGGTCGTCGAGGCCGCGGGCGGACAGGACGCGGTCGCGGGCGAGCACGTCGAGATCGCCGGTGCGCGGGTCCTGGGGCAGGTAGCCGACGTCGCCGGCGCGGCTGATGGCGCCTCCGGCGGGGGCGCCCTCACCGGCCAGGCACTTGGTGAGGGTGGTCTTGCCGGCGCCGTTGCGGCCGACGAGTCCGATGCGGTCGCCCTTGGCGACGCGGAAGGAGGCGTTGTCGATAAGGACGCGGGCGCCGGCGCGCAGCTCGATGCCGGTTGCGGTGATCACGGACAGACTCCAGGGCGGGATGTGAGGACGACGGACAGCGACGGGCGGGTGGTCAGCGCCGTCTAATGCGCGAGGAGAATGGCCATACGGCCGATTCTACCGGGCGGTCGCAACCCCTTTTCCCGGCGGGCGTCGGGCGTCGGACGGGCGTTGTCAGACCCGGATGCCAGACTGTGGAGCAGGTCACATTCCGCGCCGGATCCGGCGTTGAGTCCGAGGAGGAGTGATCGTCATGGCACAGTCGCCGACCATCAGCCCGACGCTGCTGTACGAGGACGCCAAGGCCGCGATCCGCCAGCTCACCGAGGCCTTCGGCTTCACCGAGACCGCCGTGTACGAGAGCGAGGACGGCTTCGTCGAGCACGCCGAACTCTCGTATGGGAACGGCGTGGTGATGCTGGGCTCGAAGGGGCGCGAGGGAGTGTTCGCCAAGGCGATGGCGGACGCGGGCACGACGGGCGTCTTCGTCCATGTGGACGATGTGGACGCGCACCACAAGCAGGCCGTGGAGCACGGCGTGGAGATCCTGATGCCCCCGACGGACCAGGACTACGGCTCGCGGGACTATATGGCCCGAGACGCCGAGGGCAATGTGTGGAGCTTCGGGACGTACACGCCGCTGCCGGGTTCCTAGCCGACGCCTGAGCGGGCCGGGGCTCCTCAGGCGTCGGCGTCGGCGTCCGGGGTTCTGACGGGGTCAGGCGCCGCCGGTGTGCACCTGGAACGCGGCCCGGCGTACGGCCTTGGCGAGTGCCGGGTCGGGGTGCGCGGCGGCCAGGGCGACCAGGACCTGCACGGTGCGGGGGTGGCCGACGGCCCGTACCTCCTGCAGCAGCGCGGGCACGGTGGGCTGCACCGCCGACTCCAGGTGCCGTACCAGCAGCGCCGACTCGCCGTGGTCGGCCACGGCCGCGGCGGTGTCGACCCAGAGCCAGGTGGCCTCGTCGCGGGTGAGGACCGCGTGGACGTCCTCGGGGTCGGCGCCCTCGTGCTCGGCGAGCCACATCAGGGCGTAGGGGCGCAGCGACGCCTCCTGCGCCACGGCCCGGACCTCGGGCTCGGCGGGGGCGCCGACGACGCGCAGGGCTTCAAAGGCCAGTCCGCGCAGCAGGGCGTCGTCGCCGCGTGCGGTGTCCAGGAGTTCGGCGACGGCGGTGCTGGCGGGGCGGGCGGCGAGCCAGGCGCGGTACTCGGCGCGGGCGGCGTTGGGGCGCAGGCGGGCGCAGCCGCGGAGCATGGCGTCGGCGGACTGCTCGATGTTCCCGGCGGGGCTCTGGGCGGCGACGATGATCTGCTCGAGTTTGACCCAGGCGGCCCAGCTGCCGAGCGGGGTGAGGGTCGCCTGGCCCGGACTCAGGGTGAGCGCTCCGACGGCGGCGAGCGCGCCCAGGGCCCAGTCGAGGAGCGGGGGCAGCTGGGCCGGGGGGCGGGGCGCGGGGTCGGGCCGCGGCCCGTCGGGGATCTCGCAGCGCTCCTCACGGAGTTCGGTGGCGCGCTGCTCAAGGAGGTCCAGGAGCTGGGGCACCGGCACCGGGCCTGCGGAGAGCTGGAGGAAGGAGAGCAACTGGGGTACGGCTTCGACGGCTTCGGCGACGGCGGCGGGGTCGAGTCCGGCGGGCGCGGGGTGCACCAGCGACCAGGCGTCGAACAGCGCGACCCAGCCGCGCAGTACGGCGGAGTCGTCGCGGTCCCAGGCGCGCAGCCGCCAGCCGGGGCGTGCGGTGCTGCCGTGCACTTCGATCAGGCCCGCCAGCCGGGCGGTGTCCCAGTCGGTGCGCACCTGTGCGGGGGGCAGGTCCAGGTCGGCGGCGGCCTGCGCGGCGGCCGTGTCAGACAGGGCGCCGCCGTCGAGTGGGCGCACCGAGCTGCCGTGCTGGCGCGCCGCGTCGGCCCAGCGGGCGATCGCGACGGCCGGGGCGAGCCCGGCGCGGGCCATGCCCGCGAGCACCGCGGGCGCCGGTGTGCCCTCGGGCGGGCGTGGCGCGGGCCGTCGGGACGGGCGCTCGGACACGGCCTCGGGGGCGGTGGCGAGCATGCGGGGGCCGACGAGTCGGAGCCTGGAGTCGCGCGGGGTACGGGACGTCACGGGAGCAGTCTTGCCGCTGATGGCGGGAAAGCCCAAACGGAATCCCGGTACCGGGTTCCGGCGCGGGCCCGTGCTGCCCGCCCCGCGGCGGACTAGGTCCTGTCGTCAAACTCCCGTCGTCGCCCGGAGGGCGGCCGCGCGCCCGCTGCGAAGCAGCTGATGTCACCGAGGTGCGTGCTCTCGGCGTGCCGGGCGCAGGCCCTCGTACTGGACGTACTTGGGCTTGTGCCCGGTGCGGCGAGAGTGCGTGCATGGCGTCGCGGGGCAGACGGGAGTTTGACGACAGGGCCTAGCGCCTGCGTCGGCGGGCGTCCGCATCCGCGGGCGTCGACATCAGGTGTCTACATCAAGGGGGTGAGGAAGCGGCGGAGGGCTTCCTCGTACGGGGCGGGCGCGGCGTTCCAGCAGGCGCCGTGCGGGGCGTCGTGGACGGGGTGGAGGGTGATCAGGTCCGGGCGGCGGGCGGCCAGCGTCCGGGAGGGGCCCCAGGGGGCCAGGGCGTCGTCCGGCCCGTGGAAGAGGAGGACCGGGACCCTCAGCGCGGCGGGGTCGGCGATGTGGGTGAGCCGGTCGCCGCGCAGCCCGGTGCGGCCCTGGGCCGCGCGTACGGCGAGCGGGAGCACCGCGGCCGGGGTGCCGTGGGCGCGGGCGAGCGCGCTGAGGGTCGTCTCCCAGTCGAGCACCGGGGAGTCCAGGACGAGGCCGCTGATCCGGTCGCGCAGCGCGGACTCGGCGGCGGCGTGCAGGGCCATCGCGGCGCCGGTGGACCAGCCGTACAGGACGACGCGTTCGGCGCCGTAGCGCACGGCGTAGCGGATGGCGGCGTCCAGGTCGCGCCACTCGGTCTCGCCGAGGTGCCCGAGCCCGTCCGGCGAGCGCGGGGCGCCGAGGTCGCCGCGGTAGGCGAGGTCGAGCACCGGGAACCGCAGACGGTGCAGGAGGTCCATGACGACCATCGGGTGCTCGCGGGTGGTGCCGAGCCCGTGGACCGCGATGACCCAGGTGTCGCGGGCGGCCGGGACGAACCAGGCGGGCAGCCCGCCGAGTTCGCCGGGGACGTCGATGTCGGCGTGGTCCAGGCCGAGCGCGGTGCGCGGGTTGCCGACGTGCACCTGTGGGGTGAGCCAGGCCGTCGCTCCGGCCTCCAGGGTTCCGTGGGTGACCCGTTCCAGGCGGCGCACCACGGTGTCCGCGGGGCCGGGCACGTCGTCGAGCACGGGGCCGACCACCGCGTGGCAGCCGTCGCCGCTCAGCCCGTAGACGCCGGGGCGCAGGGTGGCCAGGGTGCGGGTGAGGGTGACCCGGTCGTGGTCCGTGGCGTGCACGGTGAGTGCGGGCTCGGTGGGCAGTGGACGTCCGGGGGGCGTCTTCAGGGCGGTGTCGCTGGCGTACCGGCCGACCGCGACCAGGGCCGCGCCGACGCCTAGCACGGTGGAGACGGCCGCGGCCGTGGCTTTAGCAGGGCGCACGGCTCCAGTGTCGGGGCCGGGGCGCGTACCGGCCAGCGGACCGTGGCGTTCAGGGACACCGGTCCGGGACACCGGTCCGGGACACCGGTCCGGGGCACTGGTCCGGGGCGCTGGTCCGGGGCGCTGGTCCGGGGAGGGACACCGGTTTGGGGGACGCGAGGGGGACACTGGTCCGGGGGACGCGCTGGCTCAGGGGCGCTGGCCGTAGTTCTTCAGTCGTCGTTCCACGTCCCGGAGCTGCTCCGGGGTGAGGGTCGTCGGGGTACGGCCCGGAATCGACGTGGCGGTGAGCCAGAGGCGGCAGAGCCACTCCAGGTGGGCGGTCCGCTCGTAGGCCTGGTCGAGGGTGCTTCCGTAGGCGACCGTGCCGTGGTTCTGGAGGAGGCATCCGGTACGACCGCGCAGCGCGAGCAGCATGCTCTCGGCCAGTTCGGGCGTCCCGTACAGGGCGTACGGGGCGACCCGGACCGGGCCGCCGAGCGCCATGGTCATGTAGTGGATCGGCGGCAGTTCGTCGACCAGCGTGGAGACGGCCGTGGCGTGCACCGCGTGGGTGTGCACGACGGCGCCCGCGGGGGCGGCGCGGTAGACGGCGAGGTGCAGCGGCAGTTCGCTGGTCGGGGTGAGGGTGCCGATGACCCGCTTCCCGTCCAGGTCGACCCCCACCGCGTCGTCCGGCGTCAGCCGGTCGTACGGCACCCCGCTCGGAGTGACCAGCACGACGTCACCGGCCCGGACCGACACATTGCCCGATGTACCGACGACCAGGCCTTCCGCCGCTGTTCTGCGAGCCGTGGCCACCAGCTCCGCCCAGGCCCGCTCCAGGGCCGCGTCCGATGTTCGACCGTCCATGGGGCGATCCTGTCAGGCCAGCGGGCGGTCCTGTCAGGCGCGCGGTCGTACGGCGATCGAGTGGTCGCACTGCCGTGCGGAGTCCCGCCGCCCGTAAGGGCCTATAGAGGAATACGCGGGCGTGTGCCCAGGGTCAGCCGGAGATCGCCGGGCATAGTGGCGCTCCCCGCTAGCCTCAGGATGATCTGTCGTGCACCTCACTCCCACCCTCGCCCTCACCCGTGCCGTCGGCGCGTCGGCGGTGGCGCTCGCCCTCGTGAGCGCCGCTGTCACCACCCCTTCCAGTGCCGCGTCCAAGCCCAGGGGGCATGACGTCTCCTCGCACCAGAAGGACGTCGACTGGGCGAAGGCGAGGAGCGACGGCGCCCAGTTCGTCTATGTGAAGGCGACCGAGTCGCACACGTACCGGAACCCGTACTTCCGCCAGCAGTACGACGGCTCGCGCCAGCACGGCCTGATCCGCGGCGCGTACCACTTCGCCCTGCCGCACAAGTCGTCCGGCCGGAAGCAGGCCGCGTACTTCGTACGCAACGGCGGCCGGTGGCGGGCCGACGGCTGGACGCTGCCCCCGGCGCTGGACATCGAGTACAACCCGTACGGCGAGAACCAGTGCTACGGCCTGAGCAAGACCCGGATGACCGACTGGATCAGCTCCTTCAGCGCCGAGGTGGAGCGGCTCACCAGCCGCCGCCCGGTGATCTACACCAACGCGCGCTGGTGGCGGACCTGCACCGGCGACAGCGGCGCCTTCGCGGCGCGACACGCTCTGTGGCTGGCCCGCTACGACTCGTCTCCGGGCCCGCTGCCCGGCGGGTGGTCGTATCCGACCTTCTGGCAGTACAGCGACCGGGGGGAACTGCCGGGTGACCAGAATCTCTTCAACGGCTCCGCGGCCCAGCTGAGGCGCTTCGCACGGGGCTGAACCCGCCCCGGAGGCCGCCTCGGCGCAAGCGGAACGGCGGCGACCCGGTGGGGTAAACCGCGATGCCCGCCTCAGTTCATCTTCCGTTCACTCAGGTTGCCTACGTTCTACGGGCCACTGACATCAAACGATTGCCTGGGTAAATGGAACACATCACGCTGCTGCTCGCGATCGTGATCGTGACAGCCCTCGTGTTCGATTTCACGAACGGTTTCCACGACACCGCCAACGCGATGGCGACGACCATCTCGACCGGCGCGATGAAGCCCAAAGCAGCGGTGGCCATGTCCGCCGTGCTGAACCTGGTCGGAGCGTTCCTGTCCGTGGAGGTCGCCAAGACGATCTCCAAGGGGCTGGTGCAGGAAGACGGCATCCAACCCGAGGTGATCCTCGCGGCGCTCGTCGGCGCCATCCTCTGGAACCTGCTGACCTGGCTGATCGGGCTCCCCTCCAGCTCCTCGCACGCCCTCATGGGCGGCCTGATCGGCGCCACCATCGCGTCGATCGGCGTCAGCGGTGTCAATGGCGGAGTCGTCGTCACCAAGGTGCTGATCCCGGCGATCGCCGCCCCGCTGGTCGCGGGCATCGCCGCGATGATCGGCGCCCGGCTGACGTACAAGCTGGGCAAGAACGTCGACGAGAAGACCTCCGCGAGGGGCTACCGCGGCGGTCAGATCGCCTCCGCGGGCCTGGTCTCGCTGGCGCACGGCACCAACGACGCGCAGAAGACGATGGGCATCATCACCCTGGCGCTGGTCGCGGGCGGCGCTCTCGCGCCCGGCTCCAACCCGCCGGTGTGGGTCATCGTCTCGGCCGGACTGGCGATCGCGCTCGGCACCTACCTGGGCGGCTGGCGCATCATCCGCACCATGGGCAAGGGCCTCACCGACCTCCAGCCGCAGCAGGGCTTCGCCGCCCAGACCAGCGCGGCCGCGGTCATCCTGTCCTCGTCGAACCTCGGCTTCTCGCTGTCGACCACGCACTCCTGCTCCGGCGCGGTGATGGGCGCGGGCCTCGGCCGCAAGGGCGGCGTGGTCCGCTGGTCCACCGCGACCCGGATGTTCGTCGCCTGGGGCCTGACCCTCCCGGCCGCCGGTCTCGTGGCCGCGCTGGCGGAGTTCGTGGCCCGGCAGGGCGACTGGGGCGTCACCGTCGTCGTCGTCTTCCTGATCGGCTCCTGCCTCGCGATCTGGTTGGTCTCCCGCCGCCAGGTCGTCGACCACACCAACGTCAACGACGTCGACGAGGCCGAAGGGGCCGCCCCCGCCGCCTCCGTGTCCGCCTCGGGCGAGGCCGAGCCCGCGGGCGTCATGACCAACGCGATCGCCGCGGTCATCCCGCCGCCGACCGCCGCGGCCGAAGCGGCGGAGGCCGCCGACCTGACGGCCGGCGAGCCCCTGACCCCCCTCCCGGCCCAGGCCGTCCCGTCGGCGGACACCGCCGAGCGGCCCGCCCGAGTCTGACTAAGGACACCGCAGTATGCACATCGACTGGCAAGCCCTCGGCTCCGTCTTCGGCGTCAGCCTCGTCGCGACCGTCGCCCTGGTGGCCCTGTTCACCCTGGGCATGATCGGCCTGTCCAAGCAGCAGGAAGCCGCCGACCAGGGCGGTTCCGCGGTCCTGGCGCGCACCGGCGCGTACGCCTGCTTCGCGCTGTGCACCGCGGCCGTGGCGTTCGGCATCTTTATGATCGTCTCCTGACGCGGCGGGCCCGCCGCCCGCCGCCCCGCAGGGGCGACGCATCTTCGCGTGCGGCGTCCGGCGACCTCACCAGGGTCGCCGGACGCCGCTTCCGTGCGCCCGCGCACCCGGTGAGCGGTCCGGGCACTCGCCGCCCACGTGGCCCTCGTAACACTGTCCCCGTGCAGGTCAACGGCGAGTTGACGGGCGTTCGGGGGCCGTGGTGGACTGCCGGAGCCATATACGGCGGCAGGAGAGGAAGCCGGTGCGAATCCGGCGCGGTCCCGCCACTGTCACCGGGGAGCTCTCCCCCAACACCGGAAGTCACGGTCCGCGTCCGCGGACTGGAAGGCCGGGGGAGCTGCGCGTATCCGGGAGCCAGGAGACTCACGTCGCCGTTTCCGTCAAACCAGGGCGCGGACCCTGAGTGAGGACAAAGCGCGATGCCGGGCTGCCCGTCACCAGTTCTGCCGAGTACAGAAGTTCTGTTGAGCACAGAGGTCCTTCGAGGCGTATCGGTCGGCTGACCCCGTGCGTGCCGATCGTGTTCTCGCGTACGGCGCCACCGCCGGCCTGGTCGGCGACCTGCTGCTCGGCGATCCGCGCCGCGGCCATCCGGTCGCCGCGTTCGGCCGTGCGGCGGGCTCCGTCGAGCGTCTGCTGTGGCGTGACCACCGCGGCTGGGGCGCCCTGCACACCGCCGTGTGCGCCGGTGGCGCCGTGGGCGCCGCCGCGCTGGCTTCGCGCACCCTGCGCCGCTCCCCCGCCGCGTCCGTCGCGCTGACCGCGGCCACCACCTGGGCCGTGCTCGGCGGCGCCTCGCTGGGCCGCGAGGCGCGGGCCGTCGCCGCCGCCCTTGAGGCCGGGGACCTCGACGCCGCCCGGAAGCGGCTGCCGCACCTGTGCGGGCGTGACCCACAGGCCCTGGACGGCCCCGGCATCGCGCGGGCCGTCGTCGAGTCGGTCGCCGAGAACACCTCGGACGCCGTGGTGGGCGCGCTGGTGTGGGGCGCCGTCGGCGGGGTGCCCGGCCTGGTCGGGTTCCGGGCCGTGAACACACTGGACGCGATGGTGGGCCACCGGTCGGCGAAGTACCGGCGGTACGGGTGGGCTTCGGCCCGGCTCGACGATGTCGCGGGCTGGCCGGGGGCCCGGCTGACCGCGGCGCTCGGGGTCGTGGCGGGCGGCGACCCGCGCGGCGCGCTGCGCGCCTGGCGCGCCGACGCCGCGAAGCACCCGAGCCCCAACGCGGGCCCGGTGGAGTCCTCCTTCGCCGGGGCGCTGGGCGTACGGCTCGGCGGGACCCTGTCGTACGGCGGACGGGTCGAGCACCGGCCGGTGCTGAACTCCGGGGGCCGGGCCGTCGAGGCCGCGGACATCGAACGGGCGGTGCGCCTGTCGCGCCGCGTCAGCGCCCTGGCCCTGGCCGTGTGCGTCACCGGACGCCTCGGCGCGGCGGCCCTGCGCCGCGGCGGCCCGCGCCCCGACCGCCCGCGGGTCGAACGTCTGCCGGTCGGCCGCCTGCCGGTCGGCCGCCTGCCGGTCGGCCGCCCACAGAGCGCCGGTATACGGCTCAGCGGCACCGGGACCGGGACCAGGACCAGGACCGACGGCACACGGCGAGCCGGAGGGGCGCCGCTCGGTGACGCGCGGGCCGGAGATACGCGACTCGGCCGCCCGCAGGGCGGCCGTACCCAGGCCGGGAGGACACAGCTCGGCAGGGCGGGGACAGGCGGGTCAGACGTGACCGGTGGGTCGGGTACGGATGTGCGGAGGGGATCGTGACGGGGACTAGTCGCCAGGGCGGCGGGCTGTTGGTCGCCGGGACCACGTCGGACGCCGGGAAGAGCGTGGTCACCGCGGGCATCTGCCGGTGGCTGGCCCGCAAGGGCGTGTCCGTCGCGCCCTTCAAGGCGCAGAACATGTCGCTGAACTCCTTCGTCACGCGCGAGGGCGCCGAGATCGGCCGGGCCCAGGCGATGCAGGCGCAGGCCGCCCGCGTCGAGCCCACCGCGCTGATGAACCCCGTCCTCCTCAAGCCCGGCGGCGAACGCTCCAGCCAGGTCGTGCTGATGGGCAAGCCGGTCGGCGAGATGACCGCGCGCGGGTTCTTCGGGGGGTCTGGGGGGTCGTCCCCTGAGGGAGGGCTGCACGGGGGCCGCCAGGAGGCCCTGCTCGGCACGGTGGTGGAGTGCCTGGACGAGCTGCGGCGCTCGTACGACGCCGTGATCTGCGAGGGCGCGGGCAGCCCCGCCGAGATCAACCTGCGGCGCACCGACATCGTGAACATGGGGATCGCGCGGGCGGCCCGGTTCCCGGTGGTGGTGGTCGGGGACATCGACCGGGGTGGGGTCTTCGCGTCCTTCTTCGGCACGACGGCGCTGCTCAGCCCCGCTGATCAGGAGCTGGTCGCCGGGTATCTGGTCAACAAGTTCCGCGGCGATGTGTCGCTGCTCGAACCGGGCCTGGAGATGCTGCGCCAGCTCACCGGCCGACGGACGTACGGCGTCCTGCCGTTCGCGCACGGGCTCGGCATCGACGAGGAGGACGGGCTGCATGTGTCCCTGCGCGGCGCGGTCCGCGAGTCCGCGGTGACGCCGCCGGTCGGCGACGACGTGCTGCGGGTCGCCGTCTGCGCCGTACCGCTGATGTCGAACTTCACCGACGTGGACGCGCTGGCCGCCGAACCCGGCGTCGTGGTGCGGTTCGTGGACCGGCCCGACGAACTGCACGACGCCGACCTGGTGGTGGTGCCGGGCACCCGCGGCACGGTGCGCGCGCTGCGGTGGCTCCGGGAGCGCGGCCTGGCGGACGCGCTGGCGCGCCGGGCCGCCGACGGCCGCCCCGTACTCGGTGTCTGCGGCGGCTTCCAGGCGCTCGGCGAGCACATCGAGGACGAGGTCGAGTCCCGCGCGGGCGCGGTCGACGGGCTGGGACTGCTGCCGGTCCGGGTCGCCTTCGCGCGCGAGAAGACCCTCGCCAGGCCGGTGGGTGAGGCGCTGGGCGAGCGGGTCGAGGGGTACGAGATCCATCATGGCGTCGCCGACGTCACGGGCGGGACGCCCTTCTTGGACGGCTGCCGGGTCGGCCAGGTGTGGGGCACCCACTGGCACGGGTCGCTGGAGAGCGACGGCTTCCGGCGCGCCTTCCTGCGCGAGGTCGCGGCCGCCGCCGGGCGCCGCTTCACGCCCGCGCCCGACACCTCGTTCGCCGCGCTGCGCGAGGAGCAGCTCGACCGGCTCGGCGACCTCATCGAAGAACACGCGGACACCAGTGCGCTGCTCAGTCTGATCGAGACCGGCGCTCCGCCCGGTCTCCCGTTCATCGCTCCGGGGGCACCTTCATGACCGTCCTGCTTCTGTCCACCGCCGACACGGATCTGCTGGCGGCCCGCGCGTCGGGCGCGCCGTACCGGATCGGCAACCCGACCCGGATCGACGTGGCGACCGAACTGCCCGCGCTCCTCGACGGCGCCGACATCGCCGTCGTACGCCTGCTCGGCGGCAAGCGCGCCTGGGAGGACGGGCTCGCCGCGCTCAAGGCCTCCGGCGTTCCGACCGTGCTGCTCGGCGGCGAGTCGGTGCCCGACGCGGAGTTGATGGCCGAGTCGTCCGTACCGGCCGGTGTGGTCGCCGAGGCGCTGCGCTATCTCGTCGAGGGCGGTCCGGGGAACCTCGTCGAGCTGTCGCGCTTCCTGTCCGACACGGTGCTGCTGACGGGGCACGGCTTCGCCGAGCCGCAGAAGATGCCCGAGTTCGGGGTGCACGGCGACCACGCGCGCGTGGCGGGCCGCCCCACCGTGGGGGTGCTGTTCTACCGGGCGCACGAGCTGTCCGGGAACACCGCCTTCGTCGACACCCTGTGCGCGGCGATCGAGGCGCGTGGCGCCAACGCGCTGCCGGTGTACTGCGGTTCGCTGCGCGGCGCGGACGCGGCGCTGTACGAGCTGCTCGGGCGGGCGGACGCGCTGGTCGCCACGGTGCTGGCGGCCGGGGGCACGCACGCGTCGGAGGCGTCGGCGGGGGGCGACGACGAGACCTGGGACATCGGGGCGCTCGCCGAGCTGAACGTCCCGGTCCTGCAAGGGCTCTGCCTGACGTCGTCCAAGGCCGCCTGGGAGGCGTCGGACGCCGCGCTGTCCCCCATGGACGCGGCGATGCAGGTCGCCATCCCCGAGTTCGACGGGCGGCTGATCACCGTCCCGTTCTCCTTCAAGGAGCAGGGCCCCGACGACGTCCCGGTGTACGCGGCCGACCCCGAGCGGGCCGCGCGGGTCGCCGGAATCGCCGTACGCCACGCCCGGTTGAGGCACAAGCCGAACGCCGAGAAGAAGCTCGCGCTGGTCTTCACCGCCTACCCGACCAAGCACTCGCGCGTCGGCAACGCGGTGGGCCTGGACACGCCCGCGTCGGCGGTACGGGTCCTGGACGCGCTGCGCGACGCCGGATACGGCGTCGACGGTCACCCCGACAACGGCGACGAGCTGATCCACCGCCTCATCAACGCCGGTGGCCACGACGTGGAGTGGCTCACCGAGGAGCAGCTGGCCGCCGCCCCCGCGCGCGTACCGCTCGCCGACTACCAGGCGTGGTTCGCCACTCTGGACCCCGAGCTGCGCGACGGGATGGTCGAGGCGTGGGGCGAGCCGCCGGGCTCGCTGTATGTGGACGGCGACGACATCGTGCTGGCCTCGCTGCAGTTCGGGAACGTCGTGGTGATGATCCAGCCGCCGCGCGGCTTCGGCGAGAACCCGATCGCGATCTACCACGACCCGGACATGCCGCCGTCGCACCACTACATGGCGGCTTACCGGTGGCTTGAGCTGTCGTTCGGCGCGGACGCGATCGTGCACATGGGCAAGCACGGCACCATGGAGTGGCTGCCCGGCAAGGGCCTCGGTCTGAGCGGCGGCTGCGCGCCGGACGCCGTCCTCGGCGACCTGCCGCTGATCTACCCGTTCATCGTCAACGACCCCGGCGAGGGCACCCAGGCCAAGCGCCGCGGCCACGCCACGGTGGTGGACCATCTCGTACCGCCGATGGCGCGCGCCGACACCTACGGGGATCTGGCGAAGCTGGAGCAGCTGCTCGACGAGTACGCGCTCGTGTCCGACCTCGACCCGGCGAAGGCCCCGGCCGTACGCGCCCAGATCTGGACGCTGGTGAAGGCCGCCGAGCTGCACCATGACCTGCATGTCGACGAGCAGCCGGACGACGAGGAGTTCGACGAGTTCGTCATGCACATCGACGGCTATCTGTGCGAGATCAAGGACGTGCAGATCCGGGACGGGCTGCATGTGCTGGGCGGCGGGCCGGTCGGTGAGGCGCGGGTGAATCTCGTGCTGGCCGTGTTGCGCGCCTCGCAGGTGTGGGGCGGGACGGCGAACGCGCTGCCCGGCCTGCGGGCCTGCCTCGCCGAGCACTTCGGGCTCGACGAGAAGGCGCTGCTGGCGGAGCCGGGGGCGGCCGTCAAGGTCGCCGACGGGCTGACGGCGCTGGTCGACGGGCCCGCGCGGACCGGCTCCGACGCCGTCGACCTGCTGGAGCAGCTGTGCCGACGGCTCGCCGAGGGCATGGAGGAGCACGGCTGGGACCTCACGGCGGTGCGTGGGCTGGTGCGTGAGGTGGTCGGCGTCGACCTGCCGGACGCGGTGGCCGTGCTGGGCTTCGCCTGCGAGGAGGTCGTACCGCGGCTGGCCCGTACGACGGACGAGATCGGGCACATCCTGCGGGCCCTGGAGGGCGGTTACGTCCCGGCGGGTCCGTCCGGGTCGCCGACCCGCGGTCTGGTGAATGTGCTGCCCACGGGGCGGAACTTCTACTCCGTGGACCCGAAGGCGATCCCGTCCCGGCTGTCCTGGGAGGTCGGGCAGGCGCTCGCGGACTCGCTGGTCGCGCGGTACCTACAGGACACGGGCGAGTATCCGAAGTCGGTCGGGCTGACCGTGTGGGGTACGTCCGCGATGCGCACCCAGGGCGACGACATCGCGGAGATCCTGGCGCTGCTGGGGTGCCGCCCGGTGTGGGACGACGCGTCGCGGCGGGTGACCGGCTTCGAGGTGGTGCCGGTCGAGGAGCTGGGCCGTCCGCGGATCGATGTGACCGTGCGGATCTCCGGGTTCTTCCGGGACGCGTTCCCGCATGTGGTCGGGCTGATCGACGACGCGGTACGGGCGGTGGCCGAGCTGGACGAGCCCGCCGAGTCCAACTACGTACGGGCGCACGCCGACGAGGACACCGCCGAGCACGGCGACCGGCGGCGCGCCACGGCGCGTATCTTCGGCTCGAAGCCGGGGGCGTACGGGGCCGGGCTGCTGCCGCTGATCGACGCGCGGAACTGGCGGTCCGACGCGGATCTCGCCGAGGTGTACGCGGTGTGGGGCGGCTACGCGTACGGGCGGGGGCTTGATGGGCGGGCCGCTCGGGGGGATATGGAGACGGCGTTTCGGCGGATCGCGGTGGCGGCGAAGAACGTTGACACCCGCGAGCACGATATCCATGACGCTGATGATTACTTCCAGTACCACGGCGGCATGGTGGCCATGGTGCGGCATCTGACGGGGACCTCCCCCGAAGCGTACGTCGGGGACAGCGCCACACCTGAGCAGGTCAAGACCCGCACGCTGGGCGAGGAGACGCACCGGGTGTTCCGGGCCCGGGTGGTCAATCCCCGCTGGATGGCGGCGATGCGGCGGCACGGGTACAAGGGCGCGTTCGAGATGGCCGCGACCGTGGACTACCTGTTCGGATATGACGCGACGGCCGGTGTCGTCGACGACTGGATGTACGAGAAGCTCTCGGCGGAGTACGTGTTCGACCCGGAGAACCGGGAGTTCATGGGGAAGTCCAACCCTTGGGCGCTGCGGGGGATTACCGAGCGGTTGCTGGAAGCGGCGGAGCGGGGGCTTTGGGCGGAGCCGGACCAGGAGACCCTGGACCGGCTCCGGGCGACCTACCTCGAACTTGAGGGAGATCTGGAGGGAGACGAGTGATCTCCCTGGGAACCCTCGCGTCGGCGGGGACAAAGGCGAGCACGACCTCGTCGAGGCCGACGACTACGGACCATCCCCGCACCAACGGGGACCAGACACCCACCATGACGAACCCCGAGCTGGGATTCGAGCCACTTTGCCATGAGTCATCCGAAGGAGTGATCGCCGCGTGACCACGCCTTATCCGTTTACCGCCATCGTCGGGCAGGATGATCTGCGGCTTGGGCTGTTGCTCAACGCCGTGTCACCCTCCGTCGGCGGTGTATTGGTGCGTGGTGAGAAGGGGACCGCGAAGAGCACCGCCGTGCGGGCGCTTTCGGCGCTGCTGCCGGAGGTCGCCGTGGTGGCCGGGTGCCGGTTCTCCTGTGATCCGACCGCCCCGGACGCCGGGTGCCCGGACGGGCCGCACGAGGCCGCCGGGCGGGACTCCAGGGCCGCGCGGATGGTCGAGCTGCCGGTTGGCGCGTCCGAGGACCGGCTGGTCGGGGCGCTCGACATCGAGCGGGCGCTCGCCGAGGGCGTCAAGGCGTTCGAGCCGGGGCTGTTGGCGGACGCGCACCGGGGTGTGCTGTACGTCGACGAGGTCAACCTGCTGCATGACCACCTGGTTGACCTGCTGCTCGACGCCGCCGCCATGGGCGCCTCGTACGTGGAGCGCGAGGGCGTGTCCGTACGGCATGCCTCGCGGTTTCTGCTCGTCGGCACGATGAACCCCGAAGAGGGCGAACTGAGACCCCAGTTGCTCGACCGGTTCGGGCTGACCGTCGAGGTCGCCGCGTCGCGGGAGCCCGACCAGCGGGTCGAGGTGGTGCGGCGGCGGCTGGCGTACGAGGACGACCCGGCCGCGTTCGCCGCGCGCTGGGCGGACGAGGAGGGCGCGCTGCGGGCGCGGATCGTGGCGGCGCGTGCGCTGCTGCCCTCGGTGCGCCTCGGGGACGCCGCGCTGCGGCAGATCGCGGCGACCTGCGCGGCCTTCGAGGTCGACGGGATGCGCGCGGACATCGTGATGGCGCGTACCGCTACCGCGCTGGCCGCCTGGGCGGGGCGGAGCGACGTCCTGGCCGAGGACGTGCGGCAGGCGGCGCTGCTCGCGCTGCCGCACCGGCGGCGCCGCAATCCCTTCGACGCTCCGGGGCTCGACGAGGACAAGCTGGACGAGACGCTGGAGGAGTTCTCCGGTCAGGGTGACGGCGAGAGCGACGGCGACGGCGGGGACGACGATCCGGACGGCGGGGGGCCCGGTGGCGGCGGGCGGCCGCCGCAGGACGGTCCGGATGTGCCGCCCCAGGGAGACGCCCCGGCCCAGGAGGACACCCCGGCTGAGGGCGGCGCTCCCGCACGGCCCGACGCCGACGGCTCCGGCGAGACGGCGCAGGTGCCGTCGGGCGGCGGTGAGCAGTCGCCCGTGGGGGCCGCCGAGCCGTTCCGTACGAAGCTGTTCAGCGTGCCCGGCATGGGCGCGGGCGCGGCGGGGCGCAGGTCTCGGGCGCGTACCGAGCACGGCCGTACCACCGGCGCGCAGCGCCCCCGAGGGGTGCTCACCAAGCTGCACCTGGCGGCGACCGTGCGGGCCGCCGCGCCGCACCAGCGGGCGCGCGGGCGGTCGGGGCGCGGGCTCGTCGTACGCCGGGACGATCTGCGGCAGGCCACGCGTGAGGGCCGCGAGGGGAACCTCGTGCTGTTCGTGGTGGACGCCTCGGGGTCGATGGCGGCCCGGCAGCGGATGAGCGCGGTGAAGGGCGCCGTGCTGTCGCTGCTGCTGGACGCGTATCAGCGGCGGGACAAGGTGGGGCTTGTGACGTTCCGCGGCAAGGACGCGGAGGTCGCGCTGCCGCCGACCTCGTCGGTCGACGCCGCCGCGGTCCGGCTGGAGTCGCTGCCCACGGGCGGGCGTACGCCGCTGGCCGCGGGGCTGCTGAAGGCGCACGAGGTGCTGCGGGTCGAGCGGCTGCGGGACCCGGCGCGGCGGCCGCTGCTGGTCGTGGTGACGGACGGCAGGGCCACGGCCGCCCGTACTGACGCGGGGTCCGGTGATCCGCTGGCGCTCGCGCGGCGGGCCGCGCGGCTGCACGCCGCCGACGGCACCGCGTCCGTCGTCGTGGACTGCGAGTCGGGCGTCGTACGGCTCGGACTCGCCCCGCGGCTCGCGGGCGACCTCGGCGGCACCGCCGTCACCCTCGACGAGCTGCGCGCCGAGTCGATCGCCGGGCTCGTGAAAGACGTACAGCAGGACACCACCCGTATCACCGCACCACGGACGAGGAGCGCCGCCTGATGCCGCAAGGACAGCCTGCCGTCGTACCCGACGACGGCCTCACCACCCGCCAGCGCCGCAACCGGCCGCTGGTCGTCGTGCACACCGGCATCGGCAAGGGCAAGTCGACGGCCGCGTTCGGGCTCGCGCTGCGCGCCTGGAACCAGGGGTGGCCGATCGGGGTGTTCCAGTTCGTCAAGTCCGCGAAGTGGAAGGTCGGCGAGGAGAACGCGCTGAAGGTGCTGGGCGCCTCGGGCGAGGGCGGCAGCGTCGACTGGCACAAGATGGGCGAGGGCTGGTCGTGGATCCAGCGCGCCCCGGCGGACGGCGAGCTGAGCAACGAGGAGAAGGCGCGCGAGGGGTGGGAGCAGGTCAAGCGAGACCTGGCCGCCGAGACCTACCGGCTGTATGTGCTCGATGAGTTCGCCTATCCGATGCACTGGGGCTGGGTGGACACGGAGGAGGTCGTCTCCGTGCTGCGGGACCGGCCCGGCACCCAGCATGTGATCATCACCGGCCGCAACGCGCCGCAGCCGCTGGTGGACTTCGCGGATCTGGTGACGGACATGTCGAAGGTCAAGCACCCGATGGACGCGGGCCAGAAGGGCCAGAGGGGCATCGAGTGGTGAACATCCCACGCCTGGTCATCGCCGCGCCCGCGTCGGGCAGCGGCAAGACCACCGTGGCGACGGGCCTGATGGCGGCGTTCTCCACGGCGGGTCTCGCCGTGTCGCCGCACAAGGTCGGGCCCGACTACATCGACCCCGGCTATCACGCGCTGGCGTGCGGCCGGGTGGGGCGCAACCTGGACGCGTACCTGTGCGGTACGGAGCTGGTCGCGCCGCTGTTCGCGCATGGCGCGGCGGGGTGCGACCTCGCCGTGGTCGAGGGTGTGATGGGGATGTTCGACGGGGCCGCGGGGGCTGGCGAGCTGGCGTCCACGGCTCAGGTGGCGAAGGTGCTGCGGGCACCGGTGGTGCTGGTGGTCGACGCGTCGTCGCAGTCGCGGTCGGTGGCGGCGCTGGTGCACGGGTTCGCGTCGTGGGACCCCGAGGTGCGGATCGGCGGCGTGATCCTCAACAAGGTGGGGTCGGCGCGGCATGAGGAGCTGCTGCGGGACGCGCTGGACGAGGCCGGGGTGCCGGTGCTGGGTGTGTTGCGGCGGGCCGAGCAGGTGGCCGCGCCCTCGCGGCACCTGGGTCTGGTGCCGGTCGCCGAGCGGCGGGCGGACGCGGTGGAGTCGGTGGCGGCGCTGGCCGCGCAGGTGCGGGCGGGGTGTGAGCTGGAGGCACTGCTCGCACTGGCGCGCAGCGCGCCGCCGCTGGATGTCGCGCCGTGGGACCCCGCGGGCGGGGGCGCCTGCGGCGGGCCTGTCCCCCACCCCGCCCCTTCCCGGCGGGCTGACGCTTCCCCCGTCGTCGCCGTTGCCGGGGGTGCGGCGTTCACGTTCTCCTACGCGGAGCACGCGGAGTTGCTCAGCGCTTGCGGCGCGGAGGTCGTGACGTTCGACCCGCTGCACGACGAGGCGCTCCCCGACGGGACGTCCGGGCTCGTGGTCGGCGGTGGCTTTCCCGAGGTGTACGCACCCGAGTTGTCCGCCAACGAGCCGTTGCGCAAGGCCGTCGCGGAGCTGGCGCGCTCCGGCGCGCCGATCGCCGCCGAGTGCGCCGGGCTGCTGTATCTCGCGCGCTCCCTGGACGGGAAGCCGATGTGCGGCGTCCTGGACGCCGAGGCACGGATGTCCGGGCGGCTGACGCTCGGGTACCGGGAGGCCGTCGCGGTGTCGGACAGTGCGCTGGCCGCGAACGGCACCCGGATCAGGGGGCACGAGTTTCACCGTACGGTGCTCGAACCCGGCGCGGGCCCGAGTCCCGCGTGGGGGCTGCACGCGCCTGAGCGGCGCGTCGAGGGCTTCGTACAGCAGGGCGTGCACGCGAGCTATCTGCATACGCACTGGGCGGCCTCGCCCGGCATCGCCCACCGGTTCACAGAGAGGTGCACGCAAGCATGAGCAGCGACAAGGGCAGCGACGAGGGCAGCAGGCTGATCGGTGTCGGAGTAGGGCCCGGCGACCCGGAGTTGGTGACCGTGAAGGGCGTCAACGCTCTCAAAGGCGCTGACGTGGTCGTCGTCCCTGTCATGGACACAGGCGAGCGCGGGCGCGCTGAGGCGACCGTGCTGCACTACGTTCCCGAAGGGAACGTAGTGCGCGTCGTGTTCGCGCTCAACGAGCGGACCGACCGGGCCCGCCGTGAGGCCGCCTGGGACGCTGCGGGCGAGCGGGTCGCCGCGCTGCTGCGTACGCACCGGGCGGTGGCCTTCGCGACCATCGGGGACCCCAATGTGTACTCCACGTTCACCTATCTCGCGCAGACCATCGGCGAGCTGGTGCCGGGCACGGCCGTGGAGACCGTGCCGGGTATCACCGCGATGCAGGACCTGGCCGCGCGCAGTGGGGCCGTACTGACCGAGGGCACCGAGCCGCTGACGCTGGTGCCGGTGACGGCGGGTTCCGCGGTCCTGAAGGACGCGCTGGACGGGCCCGGCACGGTGGTGGCGTACAAGTTCGGCCGCCTCGCGCACGAGGTGGCCACCGCGCTGCACGAGACCGGGCGGGTCGAGGGCGCCGTGTGGGGGTCGGCGCTGGGTCTCGACGAGGAGTCGATCCGTCCGGCGGCGGAGCTGGCCGACGGCGGTCCGCTGCCCTACCTGTCGACGCTCATCGCGCCCGCGCGGCGCGACGGCGGGCGCGGGGGCAAGCTGTGAGTCCGCCACGCCGTGGCTCAGCCCGCCGCGCCGACCACCAGCCAGATGAAGCCCACGCCCAGGGCCGTGCACAGCAGGGTCGAGCGGGCGGGGTGGCTGTGGTGTGCCTCAGGGAGGATCTCGGCGGCGGCGAGGTAGAGCAACGCGCCGCCGAAGAAGCCCAGATAGCCGCCGAGCAGGGACTCGGGCAGGGTGAACAGCAGCGTGGTCGCCGCGCCCGCCACCGGCGCGGCGGCGTCCGCGACGAGCATGGCCGCGGCCTTGCGGCGGGTGTTCCCGTACAGGCTGGTGATCGTGTACGTGTTGAAGCCGTCCGCGAAGTCGTGGGCGATCACGGCGAGTGCCACGGTGGCTCCGATGGCGCCCCCGGCCTGGAAGGCCGCGCCGATCGCGATGCCGTCCATCAGGCTGTGGCCGATCATCGCCCCGGCCGCCGTCAGCCCCACCTGCGGAACTCGGGTACCGTCCGCGCCGCGCGCGGCCTGACGTACCGCCAGCAGCCGTTCGACCGTGTGCGCGGCCAGGAACCCGGCCGCGAACAGCAGCAGGGCCTCGGGGACGCCCCACAGTTCGCGGCCCGCCGCCTCGATGGCCTCGGGCAGCAGGTCGAGCGCCACCACGCCGAGCATCAGGCCCCCGGCGAAACCCAGGACGAGATGGCGGCGGTCGGTGACGCGGTGTGCCGTCCAGCCGCCGACCAGCGTCATCAGGAACGCGCCGAGCGCGACGATCACCGCCATGCGCTCTTGCTAGTTGATTGACCCGCGTTGTGCACGTCCGCCCCGCCCCGTCCCGCCAAGTTCCACCCGCATTGATTCCGGCTGAACCCAGTGATTCCGAGAGGACCCCTATCCATGGCCCCCACATCGTCCGTCGGCAAGGTGACCTTCGTCGGCGCCGGTCCCGGCGCCGCCGATCTGCTGACCTTCCGCGCCGCGCGCGCCATCGCGGAGGCGGACGTCGTGATCTGGGCGGCCAGCCTGGTGCAGGCCGAAGTGCTTGAACACGCGCGCGAGGGCGCCGAGATCCTGGACTCGGCGACCATGTCCCTGGAGGACGTGGTCGCGGTGTACGAGCGTGCCCGGCGCGAGTGCCTGCGGGTGGCGCGGGTCCACTCCGGTGACCCGGCCCTGTGGGGCGGCACCCAGGAGCAGCTCGACCGGTGTGCCGAGCTGGGTGTCGAGACCGAGGTGGTGCCCGGTGTGTCGGCGTTCTCGGCGGTCGCCGCGCTGGCCGGGCGCGAGCTGACGATTCCCGAGGTCGCGCAGTCGGTGATCCTGACCCGGCTCGGCGGCGGCAAGACGCCGATGCCGCCCGGTGAGGAGGTGCGGGAGTTCGCCCGGCACGGCACCACGATGGCGCTGTTCCTGTCCGCGGCGCGCTCCGGGCAGCTGACCCGTGAGCTTCTGGAGGGCGGCTATCCGACGTCGACGCCGGTGGTCGTCGCGTACCAGGCGACCTGGCCCGAGGAGCTCATCGTGCACTGCACGATCGGCACGCTGGAGGAGACGGTCAAGGAGCACAAGCTCTGGAAGCACACGCTCTTTCTGGTGGGCCCGGCGCTCTCGGCGTCCGGCACCCGCTCGCATCTGTACCACCCTGGGCACTTCCACGGGTTCCGCAGGGCCGACCCGCAGGCGCGGCGTGCGCTGCGCGCCCAGAGCGCCGCGGGCGGCACGCGCACGGACGCGGACGGCCTGACGTGATCGACGTGATCGGCGCGGGGACGACCGGGGCGCCGCTCGGCGCCCCGGCCCGTGCGGCGCTGGACGCGGCCACGCTGGTCGTGGGCGGGCGGCGGCATCTGGACGCGGCCGGTCTCCACGCGCGCGTGGAGCGTGTCGTGCTGGGGCCGCTGGCGCCCGCGTTCGACGCGATCGCCGCGCATACGGCGCAGCGGGCAGCCGCTCCGGGCGGCGGCCACGCGCGCGTGGTGGTCCTGGCCTCCGGTGACCCCGGTTTCTTCGGGGTCGTGCGGGCGCTGTGCGAGCGCTTCGGGTCCGCTGCGCTGCGGGTGTGGCCGGGGGTGTCGTCGGTGGCGGCGGCGTTCGCCAGGGCCGGGCTGCCCTGGGACGACGCCGTCGTGGTGAGCGCGCACGGGCGGGAGCTGCGGACGGCCGTGAACGTGTGCCGGGCGCGCCCGAAGGTCGCGGTGCTCACCGGACCGGGCGCGGGGCCCGCGGAGCTCGGCGCGGAGCTGGCGCACCACGCCGACGACCGGACCCTGGTCGTCGCCACGGCGCTCGGAGATCCGGAGCGCGAGCGCGTGGAGCGGGTGACGCCCGCCGAGGCCGCCGCCCGTGACTGGGGCGGCACGGTGAGTGTGGTGCTGTGCCTGGACGTGTCGCGGGCGCTGTCGCCGGTGCGTACGGTCGCCGGGCCGGGGCCCGCGCCGGAGCGGTGGGCGCTGCCCGAGACCGCGTTCGCGCACCGTGACTCGATGATCACCAAATTCGAGGTGCGGGCGCTGGCGCTGGCCAGGATCGGGCCGCGCCTCGGTGATCTGGTGTGGGACGTCGGGGCCGGGTCCGGTTCCGTGGCCGTGGAGTGCGCGCGGTTCGGCGCGGCCGTGGTCGCGGTGGAGAAGAGCGCGGACGGGGTCGCGCGGGTGCGCGCCAACGCCGCCGCGCACGGGGTCGACGTACGGGCCGTGCACGGGGCCGCGCCCGCGGCGCTGTCCGGGCTCGCGGACCCGGACGCGGTGTTCGTCGGCGGCGGGGGGCGCGAGCTGCCCGCCATCGTGCGGGCCTGCGCGCGCCGGGCGCGCCGGACGGTGGTGGTGGCGCTGGCGGCGCTCGACCGGGTGCCCGCGGTGCGCGCGGCGCTGGGTGAGGCCGGGTTCGCCTGTGACGGGGTGCTGTTGCAGTCGTCCCGGCTCGCGCCGCTGCCGGGGGATGTGTCGCGGCTCGCGGCGGCCAATCCGGTGTTCCTGCTGTGGGGCGACCGCCCCTCGGCTGAGGGCCCCTCAGCCGAGGTGTCTTCTGACGTGTCTGAAGGATCTGAAGGAGTAGTCAAGTGATCGGCCTGATCTCTGCCACGGCGGCGGGCGCGGCGCATGCCGCGCGGCTGGCCGCGGCGTGGCCCTCGCGGGTCCGGGTGTACGACGGCCCTGTTCGGGAGGCCGTGGGGCGGGCCTTTGCCGAGTGTGAGCGGGTGGTGTGCTTCCTCGCCACGGGCGCCGCGGTGCGGCTGGTCGCCCCGCTTCTGGCGGACAAGGAGTCCGACCCCGGTGTGGTGTGCGTCGACGAGGCGGGCCGGTACGCGGTCGCCCTGCTCGGCGGGCACGCGGGCGGCGCGAACGCGCTGGCGTACGAGGTGGCCGGGGCGCTGGGCGCGACGCCGGTGGTGACCACGGCCACCGACGCGGTGAACGTGCCGGGGCTCGACACGCTGGGGCTGCCGGTCGAGGGGGCCGTGGCCGCGGTGACCCGCGCGATGCTGGACGGCGAGCCTGTCGCGCTGGACCTCGAAGTGCCGTGCCCGCTGCCCGCGTTGCCGCCGAACGTGGTGCGGCGGCCTGCCGTGTCGGGGGGCGGCGCGCCTGGGGCCGGGGTGCCCGGTACCGGCGCGGGCACGAGCGAGACGGGCTCGGCGCGTGTGCGGGTGACCGATCGGGTGGTCGAGGCCGGTGCGCGTACGGTGCTGCTGCGGCCCGCGTCGCTGGTGGTCGGGGTCGGCGCCAGCAAGGGCGCGCCGGTCGGCGAGATCACCGCGCTGGTGCGCGACGCCCTCGCCGAGGCGGGGCTGTCGCCGCTGTCCGTGAGCGCGCTCGCGACCGTCGACGCCAAGGCCGACGAGCCGGGGCTCGTCGCGGCGGCGGCGGAGTTGGGGGTTCCGCTCGTGTCGTATCCGGCCGACGAGCTGGCCCGCGTCGCCGTGCCGAACCCGTCCGACGCGCCGCTGGCCGCCGTCGGAACCCCGTCGGTCGCGGAGGCCGCCGCGCTCGTCGGCGGCGGTGAACTCCTGCTCCCGAAGCGGAAGTCGAGCCCCGAGGGGCGGGCCGCGATGGCCACCTGCGCCGTGGTGCGGCGCGCCCCGCGCGGCCGTCTCGCGGTGGTCGGGCTCGGCCCCGGCGCCCGCGACCTGCTGACGCCGCGCGCGCTCGCCGAGCTGCGGCGGGCCTCGGTGCTGGTCGGACTCGACCAGTACGTGGACCAGATCCGGGACCTGCTGCGGCCGGGCGTCCGCGTCATCGAGTCGGGGCTCGGCGCCGAGGAGGAGCGGGCCCGCACCGCCGTCGCCGAGGCCGGGAAGGGCCAGGCGGTGGCGCTGATCGGCAGCGGGGACGCGGGCGTGTACGCGATGGCCTCGCCCGCGCTCGCCGAGGCGAGCGACGCCATCGACGTGGTGGGTGTGCCCGGTGTGACGGCCGCGCTCGCCGCGGGCGCGATCCTCGGCGCACCGCTCGGGCACGACCATGTGTCGATCAGCCTGTCCGATCTGCACACGCCGTGGGAGGTCATCGAGCGCCGGGTGCGGGCCGCGGCCGAGTCGGATCTCGTGGTGACGTTCTACAACCCGCGCAGCCGCGGCCGTGACTGGCAGCTGCCGAAGGCCCTGTCGATCCTCGCCGAGCACCGGCGGCCCGGCACGCCGGTCGGTGTCGTACGCAACGCCTCGCGCCCCGACGAGAGCGCGCGGCTGAGCACGCTCGGCGTTCTGGACCCGGCGACGGTGGACATGATGACGGTGGTGACGGTCGGCAACACGGCGACGCGCGAGATCGCGGGCCGGATGGTGACGCCGCGCGGCTACCGCTGGCAGGGTTGTGAGCGTGCGGAGGCGGCCCAGTGAACCGGATCGTGCACCCCATCGAGCAGGAGTCGTTCCGCAGGCTCCGGGCCCGCCTGGACACCTCGCGCTTCCCGCCGCTGACCCGCGCGGTCGTGGAGCGGGTCATCCACTCCGCCGCCGACCTGGAGTACGCCACCGATCTCGTCACCGACGAGGACGCGCTGCGCGGCGCCCACCGGGCGCTGCACGCGGGCGCCCCGGTGGTGGTGGACGTGGAGATGGTCGCGGCGGGCATCACCCGCCGGGACACCGTGTGCCGCCTCAAGGAGGCCGAGTCGGGTCCTGGGCTGACCCGTTCGGCGCACGCGGTCCGGCTGGCGTACGAAGAGGTCGGCCCCGGCGCGCTGTGGGTGATCGGCTGTGCGCCGACCGCGCTGGAGGAGCTGCTCACGCTGGACGCCGCGCCCGCGCTGGTGATCGGCCTTCCGGTCGGGTTCGTCGGCGCGACGGAATCCAAGGCGGCGCTGCGCGAGAGCGGGCTGCCCGCCGTCAGCAACGTGTCCGAGAAGGGCGGGTCCGCGGTCGCCGCGGCCGCGCTCAACGCCCTGCTGTACCACCCCGAGTCAACCCATCCGCAGTCTCCGGCTGCGCAGTTCGAGGAGAACCAGTGACCGTCACCGGCCGTGACCGCCCCGCCCTGCTCATCGCGGGCCATGGCACCCGAGACGACGCGGGGGCCGAGGCCTTCCGTGACTTCGTCCGCGAGCTGGGCCAGCGCAACCCCGGTCTGCCCGTGGCGGGCGGCTTCATCGAGCTGTCGCCGCCGCCGCTCGGCGAGGCCGTCACCGAACTGGTCGAGCAGGGCGTCAGGCGTTTCGCCGCGGTGCCGCTGATGCTGGTGTCCGCCGGGCACGCCAAGGGCGACATCCCGGCGGCGCTGGCCCGCGAGAAGGAGCGGCATCCGGGGATCTCGTACACGTATGGGCGGCCGCTGGGCCCGCACCCCGCTCTGCTCAAGGTGCTGGAGCGGCGCCTGGACGAGGCGCTGGGGGGCACCGACCGCTCCGATGTGACGGTGCTCCTGGTGGGCCGGGGCTCCACGGACCCGGACGCCAACTCCGAGGTGCACAAGGCGGCGCGGCTGCTGTGGGAGGGGCGCGGGTACGCGGGCGTGGAGACCGCGTTCGTGTCGCTCGCGGCGCCCGACGTGCCCAGCGGTCTCGACCGGTGCGCGAAGCTCGGCGCGCGGCGCGTGGTCGTTCTGCCGTATTTCCTGTTCACCGGCATCCTGCCGGACCGGGTGCGGCGGCAGACCGAGGAGTGGGCGGCCGCGCACCCGGACGTCGAGGTCCGCTCGGCGGACGTGATCGGGCCCGAGGAGGAGCTGCTCGATCTGGTCATGGAGCGCTACGAGGAGGCGGTCAAGGGCGATCTGCGGATCAACTGCGACTCCTGCGTCTACCGCATCGCGCTGCCCGGCTTCGAGGACAAGGTGGGGCTGCCGCAGCAGCCGCACTTCCACCCGGACGACGACGGCCACCACCACGGGCACGGCCACGGCCATGGGCACGGGCACCATCACGGCGATCATGCGCACGCCCACTGACACCGGCTCCGCGGCCGCCCACGACCTGCGGCACCACGGCGACGCCGAGGTGCGGGGCGGGGATCTGACGGATCTCGCGGTCAACGTACGCGAGGGCACGCCGCCCGGCTGGCTGCGCGAGCGCATCGCCGCGTCGCTGGCCGGGCTCGCGGCCTACCCGGACGGCCGGGCGGCGCGGGCCGCGGTGGCGGCCCGGCACGGGCTGCCGGTGGGGCGGGTGCTGCTGACCTCGGGCGCGGCGGAGGCGTTCGTGCTGCTCGCCCGCGCCCTGACGCCGCGTCATCCGGTGGTGGTGCACCCGCAGTTCACCGAGCCGGAGGCGGCGTTGCGGGACGCCGGGCACACGGTGTCTCGGGTGCTGCTCGACGCGGCGGACGGGTTCCGGCTCGATCCGGCGGCCGTGCCGGACGCCGCCGACCTGGTCGTGATCGGCAATCCGACCAACCCGACGTCCGTGCTGCACCCGGCCGGTCTCCTCGCCGGACTGGCCCGTCCCGGACGGACGCTGGTGGTCGACGAGGCCTTCATGGACGCGGTGCCGGGCGAGGCCGAGGCGCTGGCCGGACGCGTCGACGTGCCGGGCCTCGTGGTGCTGCGCAGCCTCACCAAGACCTGGGGTCTGGCGGGGCTGCGGATCGGCTACGTACTGGCCGACGAGGAGACGGTCGTCGCGCTGGAGCGCGCTCAGCCCCTGTGGCCGGTGTCCTCGCCCGCGTTGGCGGCGGCCGAGGCGTGTGTGACCCCGCGGGCGCTCGCCGAAGCGGCGGACGCGGCGGTGGCGATCGCCGCCGACCGGGCTCATCTGCTGGCCGGGCTCGCGGAGTTCGCTCAGGTGCGTACGGCGGGCCCGGCGGCGGGGCCGTTCGTCCTGGTGCGCCTGGACCGGGCCGCCGAGGTGCGGGAGCGGCTGCGCGCGCTGGGCTTCGCGGTCCGGCGCGGGGACACGTTCCCCGGTCTCGGCCCTGACTGGCTGCGCATCGCCGTACGCGACCGGCCGACGACCGACGGGTTCCTCCGGGCCCTGGCCCGAGCGCTGGCCCAGCTCTCCGCCCCCTGACGGGCCCGCGCCGGGACCCTGCCCTGACGGGTCATGCCGGGCCTGGCTCAGGCTGTCGAATCCCGATCCTGGACGCCAGGGCCTGGCATGGCCGCCAGGCCCTGGCCCTGGGCATCAGGCCCTGGCGTCAGGCACGCGCCTCAGGTGCGGCGGCGGCCTCGGGCCGCGAACAGGACTCCGGCGAGCAGCAGGGTGACCGCGCCGCCCGCGATGTAGGGCGTACTGGAACTGCCGCCGGTCGCGGCGAGGTTCTGCTTCTCGACGGCGGGCGCGGGGGCCGACTGCGGCCGCGCGTCGCTGGCGGCAGCGGGCTCGGCGTCGTCCCGCTCCGACTCTGGTTTCTTCTCCGGCGCGGCCTTCTTCTCCGGCGCGGCGGGCGACTCGCAGGTGGCGCCCGCCAGGGTGACGACGCCCTCCACCTCGGCGACGTTCAGGTTCAGCGGGTTCACCGAGACCTTCAGCTCAAGCGCTGAGGCGGCGGCCGTACGGGATGTGGTGCGGGTCTTGGACAGGTCGAGCGTGACCTCTCCCACGCCGGGCGCCTTCACCTGGGTCGGGCCGCCCGCGCTGAGGGTGACCTTCTTGCCCAGGACGGTCACCGCGCCCAGCAGGTTGGACTCGGCGACCGGCTGTTCGCCCGCCGCGCAGACGGCCTTCGACGTGACCTGCTCGATCTCGATCAGCGAGAGCAGGGGCAGCCCCGGCACATGCACCGTGGCCCCGGCGAGGCGGGTGACGCCTTCGGCCTTCTCGCGGTCCACGGTGGCCTTGGCGGTGGCGACGTCGGCGCGCAGCACGCTGATCGGGCGGCCCCCCTCGACGCCGTCGAGACGCACCGTCAGCGCGGTCTTCTCGGCGCTCCGCGGTGCCTGTACCTCGTTGAGCGAGGCCTTGAGCGGAACGTGGACGGTCTTGTTGAGCAGGCCGACATCGAGCCCGGCGCGGAGGACGACCGCGCTCGCCGTGCCGCCGCCGTCGCCCGTGGCGTGGGCGGGTACGGCGCCAGCGAGGGCCGCGGGACCTGCGGCCAGGGCCGTCGCGGCCGCGGTGGCGGCGAGACGGCGTGCGGGCATGCGGAAGGTGTTGCTGTTCAAGATGGTGGAACCCCCACAAGTGACTTTCGACAGAAGTCGCGCCGGTCGGCGCCCGCTGGGACAGCGCGGGCGCCGACGGCGTCGATGGGGGAATCCTTACGCACAGAGGGTGAACTGACAGCGACCTGGCGTGAGTTCACTCCTTCGAGGAGTTTCCGGCCTGGCATTCGATTCAGTCGGCGCTTCAGGTCACTTCTCTCACTCGAACCGCTGACGTGACCCGAACGCGCCGGTTGACGCACCGGAGCGCAGCGTTGACGTTCAACGAGCCGCCGCGCTCAGATGTCACGGTCTGTCAACTCCGCCAGTGCGGCCGCCAGTCGCCGAGATACCTCCCCCTGGTGTGTTCACGTGCCGCCGCGTCGGACAGCTGCGGGCGGTTCGCGGGTACCGAGATCTCCGCGCCGGGCCCCTTGTTGGCGTACTCGGCGAAGCGCTGCTCCTGCCACGGATACGCGTCACGCATGTTGGTGTAGGGCGCGACCGCGTCGGTGCCCGCGTCCAGCCGCGAGTCCCGTACGACCAGCGACGGCCAGGCGGTCGGGGCGGACGACGGCACCCAGGGCCGGGCCAGCTTGTACGCGCCGTCCGGCGCGCCGGAGGTGATACGGCACCGCAGCGCCAGGAAGCCGTAGGGCGTGGCGCGCGCGGTGGACGGGGCGAAGACCATGCCCTTGGGCGTGAAGTCGACGTCCCGGTCCAGGGTGTGGAAGCGGCAGTGCTCGAACACGGCGGTGGCCCGGCCGAACACGAAGTCCACGTCGCCCTCGACGTAGCAGTGCGCGAAGTACTGGCGGGCGACGAGGGACATATGGCGGGTGTCGGCGTACAGCGTGTCCTGGTGCCCGAGGAACCGGCAGTGGTGGAACGCCGAGCGGTCCCCCATCACCTTGATGGCGACGGCCTGGGTGTGGGTGATGTCCGGGTGGTCCGCGCGCAGCCAGTCGTTGGCGAAGGTGATCCAGCGCGCGGTGAACCCGTCCGGCCGCACGGTGGCGGTGGCCGATCCGGTGGTGCCGTAGACGCCGGAGCCGTCGGGCCGCTGGGTGCCCGCGGCGTTGTCGTACACGATGACGGTGTCGCGCGGGTCCTCGCTGGCGCCGATCAGTGTGAGGTCCTGCCGCGAGGTGGGGACGCTGACCGTCTCGCGGTAGCTGCCGGGGGCGACGACCAGGGTGAATCCGGCGCCGCTCACGGCGTCGACGGCGGCCTGGACGGTACGGAAGTCACCGCGTCCGTCCGGGTGTACGTACCGGGTCAGCGCGTCGCGGCGGGCGGCGGGCGACCCGTACCGTCCGAAGGGGCGGGCCGGGGTGCAGCGGCCGCGGCCTTCGTCGGCGCGGGCGGGCGCCGCCAGGCCCAGGGCGAGCGCGGCGCCGCTGCCCGCGGCGAGCAGCGAGCGGCGGGTCAGCCGGGGGTGTGCGGGGTGCACGGTACGGCTCCTTCCCTCAGCGGGGTGGCGGGGGTGCGGGCCGGTCACTTGAGCCGTCCCGCGCCGGCGCCCTTGCGGATCTTCTTCGGCAGGCAGGCGGGATGGTCGACCTGGGTGCGCAGTTCGGGCGTCCAGCCCGCGCCCTCGGGCAGTCGCTCGTCGGGCACGCCCGCGTTGTGCACGGCGATCAGATCGGTTTTCACGCCGTTGACGTAGTTGTTCTCGGCGGTGAGCGGGGACTCCTTCCACCGCTTCAGGATCCGCGCGGGGTCGACATGACCGGCGAGCGTGAAGGCGTTGTGCTCGGCGACGAGTTGCGACTCCAGGCCGATGCCGTAGGTGTAGCCGTAGACGCTGCCCTCGGTGGCGACGAAGTGGTTGTTGTACGAGTCGACCTGGCCGAAGCGGACGCGCGGGGCCCGCTCGTTGAGATCCTGGAACAGGTTGTGGTGCAGGGTGACGCGCAGCTTGCCGCGGTCCGTGTCACCGGCCTTGGTGCTGTTGCCGATCAACATGGTCTTGTCGTGGTCCTTGAGCACGTTCCAGGACACGGTGACCAGGTCGGCGCCGCGCACGATGTCGATCAGGCCGTCGTGCTGCTGGTAGAGCTGGCCGTAGTACCTGGGGGCCGCGCTGTCGGGGTAGCGGCCGTCGCTGAACGTGTTGTGGTCGAGCCAGACATGGGTGGAGCCGTACACGACCACTCCGTCGTACTCGGAGTTCCAGGCGCCCTTCGAGCCGTCGGTGGGATCCCACTGGGGGAAGCAGTCCAGTGCGCTCTCGACGTGGAGGTTGCGCACGATGACGTTGTCGACGCCCTTGATCTGCAGGCTGGCGCCGGTGATGCCCGCCTTCTTGCCGACCCCGACGACAGTGGTGTTGGAGGGGATGAACGCCTTGATCGCCGCGCTCTGGTTGGCGGCCGACTCGGCGCGCAGGTCCTCCTGTTCGCCGCTGACGGGGTTCTCGTAGCCCCAGGTCTCGGGGTCGTAGTCGGCGAGGTACCGGTCGAAGTCGTAGCCGTCCGCCTCGAACGCGGCGCAGCCGGACGCGGACCCGGTGTCCGTGGCGTCCAGGGTGCCGACCACCTTGACGATGCTCGGCGCGTCGCCGCCCGCGGCCAGGGCGGCCTTGAACTCGGCCCAGGTGGTGACCGTGTAGACGTGGTGGGCGTCGGCGGCGGCGCCGCCCGTGGTGCCGGTTCCCGCGGAGGCCCAGCCGTCGCCGTCGGCGAGCACCTGGCGGGCGGGGTCCTGCCGGGGCTTCGCCTGGGCGGGGGCGGCGGCCAGCGCGCCGAGGGCGAGCGAGGCGCACCCGATCAGCGATACGACGCGTACATGACACTTACTGACGTGCATTGCGGCTCCTTCTGGCTCCTGATGGTGGGGGGTTCTACGACCGCGGCCAGGTGATCCAGGACTCCGGGATCTCGTCGTCCAGCCGTCGTACGTCCCGGTGGGCGAGCACCCGCCGCTCGACCAGCCCGTCCGCGACCATGCGGGCGACGGCGATCGCGCCCGGCGGGTTGAAGTGGGTGTTGTCCTGCTCCGTCTCCGTCCAGTTGAAGTACCGCTTGGTCTCCTCGACGCCGAGCTTCTGCCAGAGCGCGAGGGACAGCGCCTGGATGTCGAGCAGTGCGACGCCTTCCTGGTCGGCGAGGGCCCGCATCGCCGCCGGGTAGTCGCCGTGGGACGACCTGGCGTTGCCGTCGGAGTCGAACCGCCTGCGCTCCACGGAGGTGAGCAGCACCGGCCGCGCGCCGCGCGAGCGCGCGCCGTCCAGGTACTGGCGCAGGTGGTCCTGGTAAGTGGTCCAGGGCTCGGTGTAGCGGTCCGGGTCCGCGCTCTTGGAGTCGTTGTGGCCGAACTGGACGAGCAGCAGATCGCCCGGAGTGATCGCGTCCAGGATCGGGGCGAGGCGGCCCTCGTCGATGAAGCTCTTTGAACTGCGGCCGTTCACCGCGTGGTTGGCGACCGTCAGGTTCTTGTGCAGGAAGAACGGGAGGGCCATGCCCCAGCCGGTCTCGGGCGCCGCGGCGGCGTACTTCTGGGCCGCGGTGGAGTCGCCCGCGATGAACAGGGTGCGCATCCGGCAGCGCCTCTCCTTGGAGTGGGTGTCGGCGGGACGGGAGTCCGCGAGGGCGGCCGGGGCCGCGGCGAGCGCGAGCGGAAGGCCCGCGAGCGCCGCGACGACCTGCCTGCGGGAGGCGGTGTGGGTCACTGCTGCTGCTCCTTCCACTCGGCCTGGCCCGCGTTGATCTGCTTGGCGAGGCTGTCCAGGAAGTCCTTCGCGGACTGCTTGCCGAGCATCACCTTCTGGAAGGCGGGCTCGTTCTCGGACTTGGAGATGGTGTTCCAGTCCGGCAGGTAGTACGGCAACTGGACGATCTTCGTGCTGCCGTCGTTCAGCGCGGCGGCGGCGAGCTTGGTGGGCTCGGCCTTCTCGATCCACGCGTCCTGCGCGGCGTCCTTGTGGGCGGGGATGGCGCCCGCCGACTCGTTCCACTTGCTGTTGGACTCGTGCGAGGCGGCGAACTCGATGAACTTCCAGGCCGCGGCCTTGTTCTTGCTGGACTTGAACAGGCCGAGCCCGTCGACCGGGTTGGACACCTGCACCCGCGTGCCGTCGTCCATGGTGGGCAGCGGGATGCCGCGGAACTTGTCGGTGCCGAGCGCCTTGGCGTGGTCCTGGTACGAGCCCAGGTTGTGGTTGAGCATGCCGATCTGGCCGCTGTCCCACTGGGCGACCATCTTGGTGAAGTCGTTGTTGAGGTCGGCCTCGGGGGTGGCCTTCTTGTAGAGGCCGACGTACTTCTCCAGCGCCGCCACGTTCTTCGGGTCGTTGAGCGTGGTCTTCTTCCCGGACTCGTCCCAGAACGAGGTGATCCCGGACTGGCCGTAGATCGCGTCCAGCGCCTGGGCGATGGAGCCCGCGCCGCCGCGGATGGTGTAGCCGAACTCGTTGTCGCCCTTGGACGTCAGCTTCTCGGCGGCCTCGTAGAACGCCGACCAGGTGGCGGGCTCCTCCAGACCGGCCTTGTCGAACAGGTCCGTGCGGTAGTACAGGACGCCGTTGTTGGCGGAGGTCGGCACGGTGAACGTCTGGTCCCGGCCGCCCGCGTTCCGGACGGACTCCAGCATCCCCTCGTTCAGCTTGCCTTCCAGGGCGCTGCCCTTGATCCGGTCGTCCAGGGGCTCCAGGGCCCCCTGCGCGGCGATCCCGGCGAGCATGGCCGCGCCGACGCCGCCGACGTCGGGCAGCCCACCGCCCTGGATCGAGGTGTCGTACTTGGACTGCACCTCGGTCGAGGCGACCGGAACGTACTTGACCTTGATGTCGGGGTGCTCGGACTCGAAGTCCTCGATGATCTCCTTCCAGATCTCGGTGCGGACACCGCCGTTGTTGTCCCAGAAGGTGATCTCGCCCTTGCCCGAGCCCTCGTCGCCCTTGTCGCCCGCGGCGCCGCCGCTGCCCTCGCCGCAGGCGGCGGTCAGGGCCAGGGCGGTGGTCAGGCAGAGCGCGGCGGAGGCACGGCGCCGTCTGCCGCTGTGGAAGATCGTCATGGTCGGCTCTTTTCTCCCTGTGTCGGGTGGTGACCCATCGGTGTGATCCGGAAGTGCGTGAAAGTGGCGGATGAGGCGGGGGCCTCTCCCGGCGGTAAGGGGTCCGCGCCGGGCGGCGCGGCGGCGAACAGGCCCAGCAGAGCGCCGACCCAGCGCCACGGCGTGGCGGCGAAGACCTCCCCGGACGGCGTCCAGCCGCTGCCGATGTCCGCGCTGAAGCGGCAGCGCGCGCCCTCGGCGACCTCGATCCGGAGCCGGGCCGAGCCGTCCGGCGCGGGCCGCCCGACGGCCGCGTCGCGCTCCCGCTCCGCGCCGGCCTCGGCGAACCGGTGGACCAGCCGTACGGACCCGTCGGCGGCCCGCTGGAGCCCGATCCAGCCGAACGCGTCGCCGAGTACGGCGAGCCCCGCCCTGGCGTCCGCCGCCGCGCCGTCCAGCCGGACGCCGACCTGCACCGTGAACCGCTCGGCGGGCGGCCGCTGCGTCAGCACGTTCGGCAGCCGCCGCAGGTCGTGCGCGTCGGCGGAGGGCAGGCAGGCCAGCCGCAGCCCGTCCCCGGCGTGCCCGGCGGTCCAGCCGGGCCGTGGGTTCGCGGTCCACTGCCACTGCGGCCCGTACCGGCCGCCGGGGAAGTCGTCGTCGGTGACGGGCGCCGCGACCGGCTGCCGGGGCAGCCGCGGCTTGGGGTGTACGGCGACGGGCTCGCCCGCGTCACCGAGCACCGGCCAGCCGCCCCCGCCCCCACCCCCGTTCTCGTCCTCGTCCTCGTCCTCGTCCTTCGCCCAGTGCATCGGCTGGAGATGGACGACCCTCCCGTACGCGCCGCGCGCCTGGAAGTGCAGAAACCAGTCCTCGCCCTCCGTGGTGCGCACCCAGCCGCCCTGGTGGGGTCCGTTGACCGGCGTGGCGCCCTGGCGCAGCACCACCCGCGCCTCGTACGGGCCGAAGAACTCCCGCGCGCGCAGGGCGCCTTGCCAGCCGGTCTCCACTCCCCCGGCCGGGGCGAAGATCCAGAAGTAGCCGTCGTGCCGGTAGAGCTTGGGGCCCTCCAGCGTGAACCAGCCCGGTATGCGGTCGCCGTCGACGACCGTCCGGCCCTCGTCGAGGAGCCCGCGTCCGTCCGGGCTCATCCGGTGGCCGGTGAGCCGGTTCTTCACCCCGGACCGCGACTTGGCCCAGGCGTGCACGAGGTAGGCCACGCCGCTCTCCTCGTCCCACAGGGGGCACGGGTCGATCAGCCCCTTTCCCGGCTTGACCAGGTGCGGGCTGCTCCACGGGCCGTCGGCCGCGGGGGCGTTGACCTGGTAGACGCCGTGGTCGGGGTCGCCCCAGAAGATCCAGAAGCGGCCGGCGTGGTGCCGCAGGGACGGCGCCCACACCCCCCGGTCGTGCCGGGGCTCGGCGAACTCCTCTTCAGGGACGAGGCGTTCGAGGGCGTGCCCGATCAGGGTCCAGTTGACGAGGTCGCGGGAGTGCAGCAGCGGCAGTCCGGGCGCGCGGCCGAAGCTGGAGGCCGTCAGGTAGTAGTCCTCGCCGACGCGCAGCACGTCGGGGTCGGACCAGTCGGCGTGCAGGACGGGGTTGCGGTAGGTCCCGTCCCCGAGGTCCGCGGTCCAGGGGCGGCTCACTCCTCGCTCACCGCCCGCCGTATGTACGCCGCCGCCTGGTCGCGGTCCAGGCGGCCGTCCGCGACGACCGTGACGATCCGCCGGGTGAGGGCGCCGCCCGCCTCGATCGTCGTACGGCGCTCGTGGGCGAGCGAGGAGCCGACGCCGGGGTATTCGGCGGCGCGCACGAACCAGGGGTCGCGGCGGGTCGGTTCGTCTCCCCCGGCGAAGACCAGGGTCCAGCCGTCCCCGGCGAGCGCGACCCAGTCGGCGGTGGACTCGTGTACCGCGCTCTCCCCCTCGGTGCGCGCCGTGAACACGGCGGGCGTCTCCTTCTCCCTGGGCGCGCGCCAGAAGAAGCCGCCGTAGGCCGCGCCGGGCCGGCCGTTGGTGGCCGGGCTGCCGAGGGTCAGCGGGCCGTCCGTCGCGTTGCCGAGCGCGAAGGAGAAGTCCAGCGCCCAGGCCTGGCCGGTGAGTTCGCGGGCGGTGACGGTACGCCGCTCACGCAGCAGCCGGGTGCCGTCGGCCGTCCAGGACAGCTCCTCCACGAAACCGTTCGGGTCCCGCAGGGGAAAGCCTTCGTGCTGCTGGGCCCCGTGGTTGTCGAGGGCGACCGGCCCCCGGTCGCGGACGAAGGTGCGGCCGCCCCAGAAGTTGCGGCCCGCCACGTCGGGCACCGCCACACCGGCCCCCAGGTGGTGCGGGTGGTCGTCGGGCATCAGCTCGGTCACCGAGACGCCGCCGAGCGTGGTGACCGGGTGCAGATACGGGCGCGGCGAGTGATCGCGATCGAGGGTCGGCCGGTAGACGCAGCGGCCGACGACCCGCCCGCCGAGGCGCAGGTCCAGCGCGTCAGGTGCGCCGGTCGTGTCAGGTGTCATCAGCAGGCCTCCTGAGTGGTGCGGGTGCGGGCCCAGGGGGCGTCCAGTTCGGAGTAGAGCGAGCGGGTCTCGGCGCCGGCCGCCACCAGGGCGTCGACGCCGTGCACGACCCGGCGACCGGCCCCCTCGCCCGGTATCCGCCGCCAGGCGTCGGCGGGCAGCGGCCGGGGGTCGGGCGCCCGCCGGACCGCTTCGACGACCCGCATGAACGCGCCCGTCGCCTCGGCCGGGACCAGGAGTTCGGCACGCCCCGCGAGGTGGTCGACGAGGTTCTCCAGCAGATCGGTGCGCCCGTACGTGATCTCCTCCGGCCCGTGGCCCGCGCGCTGGAGCAGCACCCGGTCCTCCGTGTACCAGAAGGTGATCCGGCCGCGGGTGCCGTGCGCGATGACGTACGGCGCGGTGTGCTCGGCGGCGCACAGCGTGGCGGTGACGGTGACGTCGGTGCCGTGCGCGCCGTGGACGCGTACGCAGGAGGTGTCGTCGGACTCGATGGCGTTGGCGCGGAACAGTTCGGCCGTGACGCCGGTGACGTCGGCGGCCCGCGTGGTGCCGTTCAGGGCGAGCCCGGTGGCGACGGCGTGGGCCAGCGGGTTGGTGAGTACGCCGTCCACCACGTCGGTGCCGCCCAGGCGGCGGCGTCCGGCCCAGGGGGCGCGCCGGTAGTACGCCTCGTCGCGTACCCAGGCTCCGGCCCCGCCGACCCCGACCAGGTCTCCGACGGCGCCGGAGGCGATGAGGTCGCGGATCGCGGGCAGGGCGTGCGAGCCGAGCGACTGGAAGCCGATCTGGCAGCGCGCCCCGGCCGCCGCGACCCCGTCCGCCATCCGCCGGAACTCGGCTTCCGACGGCGCGGGCGGCTTCTCCAGCAGCAGGTGGGCTCCGTGCCGGGCGGCGGTCAGCGCGAGGTCGGCGTGGGTCTGGATCGGCGTACAGATCACGGCGACGGCGGCGCCGGTGGAGCGCAGCAGCGCGTCGAGGTCGGCCGACTGCTCCGGCGCACCGAGTCCGGTGAATCCGGCGAGTTCGGCGGGTTCCAGCGGGGTCAGCTCACAGATTCCGGCGAGCCTGACCCGCCCGGCGCGCTCCAGCCTGCGCAGGTTCTCCAGGTGGGAGCGGCCGTGGCCGCGCGCGCCCGCGAGGACGACGGGCAGCGGTTCGGCGGTGGCGCTCATCCCTTCACCGCCCCGGCGCTGAACCCGGTGATCAGGAACTTCTGGATGAAGGCGAAGACGATGACGACCGGGACGGCGGCGATGACACCGCCCGCGGCGAGCGCGCCCAGGTCGACGCTGTCCGCGCCCATCAGGGTGTTGAGGCCGACCGGGATGGTCTGCTTGTCCTGGTCGCTGAGGAACATCAGGGCGAACAGGAAGTGGTTCCAGCTGTGCACGAAGGCGAAGGAGCCGACCGCGATCAGGCCGGGCCGCAGCAGTGGCAGCACCACCGCGCAGAAGGCCCTGAAGCGGGAGCACCCGTCGACCCAGGCGGCCTCTTCCAGCGAGTAGGGCACGTTCTTGATGAAGCCGCTGATGAGGATCATCGACAGCGGCAGCTGGAAGACGGTCTCGGCGATGACGACGCTGGCCAGCGAGTTGATCATCTGGAGTTCGGCGAAGATCTGGAACAGCGGCACCAGCATCAGCGCGCCGGGGATGAACTGCGAGCACAGCAGCGCCAGCATGAAGCCGCGCTTGATACGGAAGTTGAAGCGGGCCAGCGCGTAGCCGCCCGCGAGGGCGACGAGTGTGGTCATCAGCAGCGAGGCGACGCCGACGATCAGGCTGTTCTGGAAGAACAGTCCGAAGGACCGCTCGGTCCACACCTTGTCGAAGTGCTCGAACGTGATCGGCCAGGGCACCAGGGACGAGGAGCCCGCCGGGCGCAGCGCGAACAGCAGCATCCAGTAGAAGGGCACGAGCGTGAACAGCAGATACAGGCTCAGCGGCACATACAGCTGCCAGCGCGGGACCTCGTCCCAGGCGCGCCTCTCGCGGCGCGGTCGCCGGGTGCCGGGCCCGCCCGGAGCGTCGGACGGTGCCGCTGTGGCGGTGTCCGCCACAGCGGGGTCCTCGGCGGTCGCTCGGGAGGCTTCCGGTGCTTTCTCGGAGGTGATCACTTGTCCTCCCCTCCGAACTTGCTCAGCCGCAGATAGACGATCGAGCAGAACAGGAGGATCACGAACGCGACGGTGGTCAGGGCGGAGGCGTAGCCGAAGTCGTGGGAGTCCACCGCGATGCCCGCGATGCGCAGCGGCAGTGTGGTGGTCTCGCCCGCGGGCCCGCCGCCGGTGAGGGTGTAGAGGAGGTCGACGTTGTTGAACTCCCACACCGCGCGCAGCAGGGTGGCGAGGATGATCGCGTCCTTGAGGTGCGGCAGGGTGATGTGGAAGAACTGCTGGAACCGGCTGGCCCCGTCGACCTCGGCCGCCTCGTACAGGTCCTTCGGGATGGACTGCAGGTCGGCGAGGATGAGGATGGCGAAGAACGGGACACCGCGCCAGAGTTCGGCGACCACGACGGCCGGGAAGACGGTGGCGGTGTCGGACAGCCAGGACGTGCCGTGCTCGCCCGCGCCCAGCTCGGCGAGGTAACGGGTCAGGCCGGTCTGGGAGTTGTAGAGCAGCAGCCAGATCGTCGAGGTGAGGACGCCGGAGACGGCCCACGGTGAGAAGACCAGGGCGCGGGCGACGCCGCGGCCGATGAAGGTCTGGTTGACGATCAGGGCGAGCACGAGACCGAACAGCAACTGCAGGCTGACCTCGGTGACAACCCACTGGAAGCTGAAGGTGAGGGTGCGCCAGAAGTCGGGGTCTTCGGTGAAGGCGCGGACGTAGTTGTCGAAGCCCGCGAAGCCGTCGCGCCAGGGCTTGGTGGGGTTGTAGTGCTGCAGGCTGTAGTAGAAGACGCTGCCGACCGGGTAGGCGATGAAGCCGAGCATCAGCAGCCCGGCGGGCGCGATCAGCAGGTAGGGCAGCTTGCGGGGGGTCGCGTTCCCCGTGCGGCGCGGGGTGGGTTTCCGGCCGGGTGGCGGTCTGCGGTCCGGTGGCGCCACGGCTGTGTCCTGGGCCATGACAGTTCTCCGTTCTCAGGGTCTGGCGGCGGTGAAGCGCTTCGCGGACACCGTTCGATATCTCGTGCATACGGGAGGCCACCCGGCCGGGCGGGGGGGGTGTCAGCCCGCGTACGGTTCCGGGACGCTGCCCGGCCTGGCCAGGAAGGCGAAGTCACAGCCGGTGTCGGCCTGGGTGATCTGCTCGTGGTAGAGGGCGCCGTAGCCGCGCTCGTAGCGCTCGGCGGGCGCGGTCCACGCGGCCCGGCGCCGCGCCAGCTCCGCGTCGTCCACCCCGAGGTGCAGCGTCCGGGCGGCGACGTCGAGGGTGATCGGGTCGCCGGTGCGCACCAGCGCGAGCGGCCCGCCGACATGGGACTCGGGCGCCACATGCAGGACGCAGGTGCCGTAACTGGTGCCGCTCATCCGGGCGTCGGAGATCCGCACCATGTCCCGTACGCCCTGCTTGAGCAGGTAATCGGGGATGGGCAGCATGCCGTACTCGGGCATGCCGGGCCCGCCCTTGGGGCCCGCGCCGCGCAGCACCAGGACGCTGTCGGCGGTGATGCCGAGGGCCGGGTCGTCGATGGTGCGCTGCAGGGTCCGGTAGTCGTCGAACACGACGGCGGGCCCGGTATGTTCGAGCAGCTGCCCATCCGTGGCGATGTGCTTGATCACCGCGCCGTCCGGGCAGAGGTTGCCGCGCAGTACGGCGAGGCCGCCCTCGTCGGCGACGGGGTTGTCACGGGTGCGGATCACGTCGTCGTCGTGCACGAGAGCCGGTGCCAGCTGCTCGCCGAGGCTCCCGTTGACGGTGGGCCGGTCCAGGTGCAGCAGATCGCGGATCCGGGACAGGAATCCGGGCAGCCCGCCGGCGAAGTGGAAGTCCTCCATGAGGTACGGGCCGCCGCCCGGCCGGACGTTGGCCAGCACGGGCACCGTACGGGCGATCCGGTCGAAGTCGTCCAGGGTCAGCGAGACTCCGGCGCGCCCGGCCATCGCGATCAGATGAATGACCGCGTTGGTGGACCCGCCAAGCCCGAGCACGGCGGTGACCGCGTCCTCGAAGGCCTCCCGTGTGAGCACCCGCCCCAGTGTCAGGTCCTGCCATACGAGGTCCACGATCCGGCGTCCGGACGCGGCCGCCATCCGTTCGTGCCCGGAGTCGACGGCGGGGATCGAGGACGCGCCGGGCACGGTGACGCCGAGCGCCTCGGCGGCCGCGGTCAGTGTGGACGCCGTGCCCATGGTCATGCAGTGGCCCGGCGACCTGGCGAGACCGGCCTCCAGCTCGGACAGTTCGCAGTCCCCGACGAGCCCGGCCCGCTTGTCGTCCCAGTACTTCCACATGTCCGTACCGGAACCCAGCACCTCCCCCCGCCAGTGTCCGGGAAGCATGGGCCCGGCCGGAACGAACACGGTGGGCAGGTCAGCGGACGCGGCGCCCATCAACAACGCGGGAGTCGACTTGTCGCAGCCACCGAGCAGCACCGCCCCGTCCACCGGATAGGAGCGCAGCAGCTCCTCGGTCTCCATGGCGAGGAGGTTGCGGTACAGCATCGGCGTCGGCTTCTGGAAGGTCTCGCTGAGCGTCGACACCGGGAACTCCAGCGGGAATCCCCCGGCCTGCCAGACGCCCCGCTTGACGGCCTGGGCCCGGTCCCGCAGGTGCGCATGGCAGGGGTTGATGTCGGACCAGGTGTTGAGTACGGCGATGACCGGCTTGCCGAGGTGTTCCTCGGGGAGGTAGCCGAGCTGGCGGGTGCGGGCGCGGTGGCTGAAGCTGCGCAACCCGGAGGAGATCTCGGAGCCGTACCACTGGTGGCTGCGCAACTGCTCCGGGGTCCTCATATATCCCACCCCTTGACGATGGCCGCGACTTCGGCGCGCTGGTCTTCGGGCAGCGGCGTGGCGGGGGAACGCACCTCACGGCGGCACAGCCCGAGGGCGTACAACGCCTCCTTGACAACCGACACATTGTTGGCCGAACTGTCAGCGGCGCGCAGATCCTCCAACCGGCGAATCCGCTCCCACACCTTCATCGCGGCCGGGTAGTCCCCCGCCCGCAGGGCGTCCAGCATGCCGAGCGAGAGGCCCGGCGCGACATTGACAAGCCCGGAGGTGAACCCGGTAGCCCCGCCAGCGAAGTAGGAGGGCGCGTACAACTCGGCGAGCCCCGCGACCCAGACGAACCGGTCAAGCCCCGCGTCCCGGCTGAAGGCCGCGAACCGCGCCGCGTCCGGTACGGCGTACTTGGCGCCGATGACGTTCGGGCACGCCTCCCCCAGCTCGGCGAGCCGCTCCCCGCTCAACTGCGGGTTGCGCACATACGGAACGACACCGACCGCAGGCACAGCGTCCGCGATCGCCCGGTGGTAGTCCAGCCAGCCGTGCTGGGAGACGTACGGGTGCACGGGCTGATGCACCATCACCATGGTGGCGCCATACCGCTGGGCGTGCAGCGCGGCCTCGACGGCGGTCGGCACGTCATGCCCGACCCCGCCCAGGATCACCGCCTCGCCACCGGCCTCGTCGGCGGTCAACTCCACCACGGCACGGCGCTCGTCGGGTGTCAGCGTGTAGAACTCACCGGTATTGCCGTTCGGCGTCAGGGTGCGCACACCACCGTCGATGAGACGTCGCACCAGGACTCGGTGGGCGTCCTGGTCGATGGCGCCGTCCTCGGTGTACGGGGTGACGGGGATCGCCACCACATCCGCGAGCGCGGCGCGCTGCGCGGCGAACTGCTCCGGGTGCGGAGCGGGGTTGGTCATGCCTGCTCATCCTCTTCCGGGAAGGCGCGTGCGACGAAGGACGCGATATGGGTGTGCAGGGCCAGGGCCGCGGCGTCGGAGTCCCCGGCCAGCGCCAGGCGCAGAATCTCCCGGTGCTCGGCGGCCTCGCGCTCCCAGGAGGGGGTCTCGGACCATGCGACGGCGGACACCAGGGCGGCCTGGTCGCGCACCTCGTCGAGCATCTTGGACAGCAGCGGGTTCCCGCACGGCAGATACAGCGCGCGGTGGAACTCCCGGTTGGCCAGGGAGCGTTCGGCCGCGTCGGCGGCGGAGTCCGAGCGCTCCAGCGCCTCGCGCGCCACGTCGAGCGAGGCGCCGCGCCGCACACTGCGGCGCAGCGCCTCCGGTTCGAGCAGCAGCCGCACGTCGTATACCTCGCGGGCCATGGTCGCGTCGACCATGCGCACGGTGACGCCCTTGTACTGACTCATCATCACGAGCCCGGTCCCGGCGAGGGTCTTCAGCGCCTCGCGCACGGGCGTCTTGGACACCCCGAACTGCGCGGCCAGCTCCGACTCGACCAGTGCCTGCCCCGGAGACAACTGCCCCGTCAGGATGCGGTGCTTGATCGCCTCGAGCACATACTGCGTGCGGGAGGGGATCGGGGTCGGCGCGGAGGTCATGGGCTCCCTCAGATCTCACATATCGCGTCTCATATATGACGTACGAAGTACGACGCGATGAAGGTAAGAGGGGCCCGATGTTTCGTCAATGCTTCTGACAAAAGAACTTCCGCACCGCGTCCAGGTCGGCGTCCGACGCCAACCCCGCGTGATACAGCCGCAGTTCCGTAGCCCCCAGGTCAACGGCCCGCGCGACGTCCTCACCCAACCGCTCCGGACGCCCGCCCATCCCCGAGACGACCATGAGGTTGGCGGCAACCACAGCACTCCCCCCGCCAAAGGCCACAAGCCCCTCACCCGCACAGGGCACCACCACCCCATCCGCGACATCGAGGACATGCGCGGGATCAACCCCGACATTGGCGCCGCAGCGATACCCGACCGGATCAGCGTGCAACAGCACCTGAAAGCCGTCAGCGGCGGCGGCCCGCACCGCACCGACCACCGACTCCTGCACCTCACGGGCGACCCGCCCCCGCCACCCGAGCGTCACGTCAACCCAGTCACCGTCCGGAAACCGCTCGCTGTCCCCGCCCGCCCACATCGCATCCAGCGCCGCCCGCACCCACCCCGCGAGCTCATCCGGATCACACCCACCCCCCGCATACCCCTCCCGGCAAACAGCACAAAAACACAACGACATCAAATACTGACCGGCATCCCCCAACGCACCCCCTCCGGTCTTGTCGTGCGCGTGCAGATGCGCGAACCCGTACCAGCCACAGGACTCCAACTCAGTCCCGCGCGCACCGGGCCGCACCGCGGCCTCGGCCGCCAGTTCGACCAGGTACGCACGCGTAGCGGGCTGCGCGATACAGGGCGCCCACCCATAACGATCGCCATAGGCGTTGACCACGCACACATCCGGATGCTCCGCCCCCAGCCGGGAGTTGTGCGCGAGCACCACCCAGGAGTGCACCTCAAGCCCCGCACCGGCCAGCGCTTCGGCCGCCTCGGCGTACGCGTCACCGGGAGCCCAGTCCCCGGCCGCGTACGGCCTCAGCCGCCGGCCGTCCCAGCGCTCGCCCGGCGGATAGAGCACGGCGGCGTACTCCGCCGTCACGATCCGGTGCCGCGGATGACGCGGCGTCAACGCGCGCGTGGAGTGGTACGCCGAAGCGAGCGTCACCTGTTCCACGCCGAGCCCGGCGAGCCTGCGCGGGGCGTCCGGGTCGCCGACGACATCCCAGGGATACAGAAAGACCGAGGACTTCACAGACACTCCTGTACATGCATATATTCTGCGTCTACATCTCTGAACGCGCTTACGCTAGGGCGGCGTTGCACCGCAGGTCAACGAACCAGTCCTGCGCACCGAGGAGGCACCTTGCCCGCTCCCCGCACCGTCCTGCTCACCGGCGCAGCCGGCGGCCTCGGCACCCTGATGCGGGAGCTCCTGCCCGCGTACGGCTACGACCTGCGCCTGCTCGACGCGGCCCCGATCCCGGACGCGCCCGACGCGATCACCGCCGACCTCGGTGACCAGGCGGCCCTGCGCGCCGCCGTGCGCGGGGTGGACGCGATCATCCACCTGGCGGGCATCTCGCTCGAAGCCCCGTTCCCCGACATCCTCAAGGCGAACGTCGAAGGCACATTCCACCTCTACGAGGCCGCACGCCAAGAAGGCGTCCAGCGCGTCGTGTTCGCGTCCTCGAACCACGCGGTGGGCTTCACCCCCCGCCCGCACGACGCCGGCCCACGCATCGGCACCGGCACACGCCACCGCCCCGACACGTTCTACGGCCTGTCGAAGTGCTTCGGCGAGGATCTGGCCCAGCTCTACTGGGACAAGCACGGCCTGGAGACCGTGTCGGTGCGCATCGGCTCCTGCTTCCCGGAGCCGACGTCGGTGCGGATGCTGTCCCTGTGGATGAGTCCGGGCGACTGCGCGCGGCTGTTGCACGCGGCCCTGACGGCCGAGGATGTCGGCCACACCGTCGTCTACGGCTCATCCGCGAACACTCGACTCTGGTGGGACCTGTCCACGGCGCGCGCCCTCGGCTACGACCCTCAGGACGACTCCGAGGCGTATGCGGCGGAGCTGTTGGCCGCGGAGGGGGAGCTTGATCCGGGTAACCCCGATCACGCCCACCTGGGCGGCCACTTCTGCACCCACCCACCGCAGTGGGCACGCTGACCACGGGTTGCCCCGTGTCCCCCCTCCGGGGAGGGGGTCGCCCTGCGGGCCCTGTCGGACCGGCTAACCGGGTCGGGGGGTTGTGCCCACCCGTTCCGCCCTGCGGAACGTATGCCCACAACGGGGAAACGGACAGCCGCTCACGGAGGTGAGGGGGTGGGGTGGGGGGTGCGAGCGGAGCGGGGACTGTGACCTGGGCAGCACGCGGTTCGCAGCTTCCGGGCAACCAGTCGCCGTGAGCACGTACCCCCCCCCCCACCCCCGACCCACCACGAACAGAACGCACGCACCGCCGCGCACGCGGGGCCGGGGCCCCGCGCTCACCCCACGGCAGCGCGCTCAGCCGACGACCACCCCGTTCAGCACCACCCGCCGCGGCGCCGCCAGCACCCGCACATCCGCGCGCGGATCCTCCCCGTACACCACGAGGTCCGCCGCCGCCCCCTCCTCAAGCCCCGCCCGCCCAAGCCACGCCCGAGCCCCCCACGTCGCCGCGGACAACGCCGCGACCGCCCCAATCCCCGCCCGCGTCAGCTCCACGACCTCCGCCGCCGCCAGCCCATGCGCCAACGAGCCCCCCGCGTCGGTCCCCACGAACACCGGCACCCCGGCGTCGTACGCCGCCCGCACCGTGTCATACCGGCGCGCGTACAGCCGCCGCATGTGATCGGCCCAGATGGGGAACTTGCCCTCACCGCTCTCGGCCAGCTTGGGAAAGGTCGCGATGTTCACCAGGGTCGGAACGATCGCGACCCCGCGCTCCGCGAACAGCGGAATCGTGTCCTCGGTGAGCCCGGTGGCGTGCTCGACGCAGTCGATCCCCGCCTCGACGAGATCACGCAGCGAGTCCTCCGCGAAACAGTGCGCGGTGACCCGCGCACCCAGCCGGTGCGCCTCCGCGATCGCCGCCTGGACCGCGTCCCGCGGCCAGCAGGCCGACAGGTCGCCGAGCCCGCGGTCGAGCCAGTCCCCGACGAGTTTGACCCAGCCGTCCCCGCGCCGCGCCTCCCGCGCCACATACGCGACCAGCTCATCCGGCTCGATCTCGTGCGCGTAGTTCCGGATGTACCGCCGGGTACGAGCGATGTGCCGCCCCGCACGGATGATCTTCGGCAGGTCCTCGCGCTCGTCGATCCAGCGGGTGTCGGACGGCGATCCGGCGTCCCGGATCAGCAGCGTCCCGGCCTCCCGATCGGTGAGCGCCTGCTTCTCGGCGACGTCCGCGGCCACCGGCCCATGGGCGTCAAGACCGACATGGCAGTGCGCGTCGACGAGGCCCGGCAGCGCCCACCCCTCGACGGTGCGCACCTCACGTGCCCCGACGGGCCGGGTGTACGACACCCTCCCGCCGATGACCCACAGCTCGTCCCGTACGTCATCGGGCCCGACCAGCACCCGCCCCTTCACCCGCAGCACCGCGCCATCGCTCATATAAGGCAGCCTAGAACGCTCTGGATACGCTCAAAACCCACCCGCCAACTCACCCGCCAACCTCACCCCACCCCACACACCCCACACACCCCACCCCACCCCACCCCACCCCACCAACAGAGAGCACCACGTGACCCACCCCCTCCTGAACCTGCCCCCGCTGACCGCCGCACACTTCGCCGCGATCGAGCGGCGGGTGGCGCGACTGCTGCACACCGAGCAGGACGTCGTGATCATGCAAGGTGAGGCGCTGCTGCCTCTGGAGGCCTGCATCCGCTCCGGCGCACGCCCCGGCTCCACCGCGCTCAACGTGGTCACCGGCCCGTACGGCCAGACCTTCGGCGACTGGCTGCGCGACTGCGGCGCACAGGTCGTGGACCTGACCGTCCCCTTCCACACGGCGGTGACCGCGGAACAGATCGAACGCGCGCTCACCGAGCACCCGGAGATCGACTTCGTCTCCCTGGTGCACGCCGAGGCCGCGACCGGCAACACCAACCCGGTCGCCGAGATCGGCAAGGCGGTGCGGGCGCACGGCGCGCTGTTCATGGTCGACGCCGTCGCCTCGGTGGCCGCCGAACCGCTGCTGGTCGACGCCTGGGGCGTGGACCTGTGTGTGATCGGCGCGCAGAAGGCGATGGGCGGCCCCGCGGGCGTCTCGGCGGTCTCCGTGAGCGACCGCGCCTGGCAGCGGTTCGCGGACAACCCGCGCGCCCCGCGCCGCTCGTACCTGTCGCTCCTCGACTGGAAGGAGCGCTGGATCGACGGCGGCCGCCGGGCCCTGCCGCACGCCCCGGCGCAGCTGGAGATGCTCGCGCTCGACGCGTGCCTGGAGCGGATCGAGTCGGCGGGCGGCCCGGCCGCGGTGGCCGCCCGGCACGCCCGCGCGCGTATAAACAACAGACGCGGCCGGCGCGTATGCCGGTGTGTA
>NZ_JBTVYK010000023.1:0-95928 GCF_054788135.1 Streptomyces sp. O3 | reverse complement strand
CTGGTCGACTACCGGGAGTCCGTCTTCGCCGCGATCGCCGAGGAGTTCACCGCCTACGCCGCCTCGCTCGGCGTCCCAGAGATCACCGCGATCCCGATCTCGGCGCTCGCCGGAGACAACGTCGTGGACGTCTCGGCGTACATGGACTGGTACGCGGGCCCCACCGTCCTGGAGCACCTCGAAACCCTGCACCTACGCGATGCCCCCGCCCACGGCCCGGTCCGCTTCCCGGTGCAGTACGTGATCCGCCCGCAGACCGCCGAGCACCCCGACTACCGCGGCTACGCGGGCCAGATCGCGGCCGGCGTGCTGCGCGTCGGCGACCAGGTCACGGTCCTTCCGTCCGGCCGCCGCAGCACCGTCGAGGCCATCGACGTCCTGGGGCAGCCGGTCCAGGAGGCGTTCGCACCGCAGTCGGTGACCGTGCGCCTCGCCGACGACCTGGACGTCTCTCGCGGTGACCTGATCGCCACCGCGACCGACGCGCCCGCGGCGCACCGGGACATCGAGGCGACCGCCTGCCATGTCGCCGACCAGCCGCTCTCGGTCGGCCAGCGGGTGCTCCTCAAACACGCCACCCGCACCGTCAGGGCCATCGTGAAAGACATCCCCTCACGGCTCGCCCTCGACGACCTGTCCCAGCATCCAGATCCCGGACAGCTGGTCGCCAACGACATCGGCCGCATCGTCGTCCGCACTGCCGAACCCCTCGCGGTCGACGCCTACGCGGACTCCCGGCGCACCGGCTCCTTCCTGCTCATCGACCCCTCGGACGGCACGACACTCACCGCCGCCATGGCCACCGCACCCGAAGGCGGCGGGAGGGCCGTCATAGGCTGAACGCTCGCGGGTGCGGGCCACTTGGTGCAGGAGGACGCGCCCGCGGAACTGGCGGCCACGGTGTTCGCCTTCCTCAAGGAACTCGGGCTGACGTCACCGCCGTGCGGGTGCTCCGGGGCCCGCCGGGTGCGGGTGCACCCGGCGGGCCCCGGAGCACCCGCACAGGTCACGACGCCCGGCCGATGCTACGCGCTGCCTCCCGCGCGACCTGAACCGTACGGAACCCCCGACGGTAGGCCGACGGAGAGGTCCGCATGATCTTGGCGAAGTGGTGCCGGTAGGTCACCGGCGACTCGAAGCCGACAGCTGCCGAGACCTCCTCCACCGACGCCTGCGACGTCTCCAGCAGCGGCAGACTCGCCCGTACGCGCTGCGAGATCAGCCAGCGCATCGGTGAACTCCCCGTAGTCTTCGCGAAGTGCCGCAGATAGCTGCGCTCGGACATCCGGGCCCGCTGCGCCAGCGCCGCCACCGTGACCGGCTCCGCCAGGTGCTCCAGCGCCCACACCATGCTGCGCGACACCCCGTCGTCCTCCTCGGGCGCCGCCACCGGCGCCTCGATGTACTGCGCCTGGCCGCCGTCCCGGTGCGGCTGGATCACCAGACGGCGCGCCACCGCGTTGGCCGACTCCGTGCCGAAGTCCTTGCGCACCAGATGCAGAAACAGATCCATGCTGGCGGCGCTGCCCGCCCCCGTCAGCACGTCCCCGTTGTCGACGTACAGCGGACTGGGATCCACCGCGACCTCGGGATGGCGGCTGCGCAGCAGACCCGCCCAGCGCCAGTGCGTGGTGGCCCGGCGCCCGTCGAGCAGTCCGGCCGCCGCCAGGGTGAAGGCGCCCGTGCAGGTGGAGACGATGCGCACCCCGGCCCGGTGCGCCGCCCGCAGCGCCTCGATGAGCGCGTCGGAGGGCGGCGCGTCCAGGTCGGTGCTGCTGGGCACGATGACCGTGTGCGCCGTCCGCAGCTGCCGCAGCCCGTATCGCGTGGTCAGCACGGCGCCTCCCGCGAGGGGCACCGTCGACGGCTGCTCCGCGCAGAGCCGCAGGTCGTAGCGCACGGGCGTGAGATCGCTCAGATACGGGCCGAAGACCGCCGTGGCCATGCCGACCTCGAACGACGAGGTCCTGTCGGTCACCAGCACGGCGACGCGGTACGGAGGCTGCTCCTGCCGCTGACTCATCCCTCGCTCCTCTTCTTTCAGGCCCTGGGAACCCATCGGCACTCTATGGCGGAATCTTAGCGAAGAGTGTCATCACCGCCACTATTTCGGCAGGGCTTCCTGCGCCATTCTGAAGACACGGAAACGCGGACACGGACACGACGTGAGACCGCAGGGACGAGAAAGGCAGGGACGGACATGCGTGCACTGAAGCGCTTCTTCCGCGAGGTGTTCTACGGCATCGACGCGGCCCACGCGATCCGCCACGGAATGGAGCCGGGCCCGCGCCCCGCCCACCGGAACGGCTGACGCGGCACGGGCGCGCAGGGCAGCGGTGGTGGCCCGGCCTCCCGACCCCCAGAAACGACGAAATCCCGCCCGATCGAAGTGATCGGGCGGGATTTCGTCAACCGTCTACGAGCTGACCCGTGAACAGCCCTATGCGCCACGGCTCAGGAGTCGGCCCGCACCACGTCCTCCAGGTCGGCGCCGGTGTAGTCCCGGCCCGCCGCGCGGCCGGTGAAGAACTCCACCCGCAGCATCTCGGGGTCGCTCGGCCCGGTGGGCTTGGCGCAGTCCGCCCGGTACGCGTCGAGCAGCGCCTGCGCCTCGGCGGTGGCCTCGGTGAACCGCCCGGCCGGGTCGGCGCCGTCGGCCAGCACGTCGTGCATGGCGCGCGTCATGACGTCCTGCACGGCCGCGAAGTTGCCGAACAGCGCCCCGTGCGCGGGCGGTGTGCCGGCAGGCTGGCCCTTCGCCCGCTTCGGGTACGAGCTGAGCTGGTCGGACGCCACCCGGTGGTGCGGGTGGGCGTCGAACCAGCCCTCGTCCTCCAGCATCCGGTGAGCGGTGTGCGTGAGCGGGACGAAGCTGCTCTCCTTGTGCCGCTGGACGACGTTGCGCGGGTTGTTCAGGAACTGCAGGAAGGCGAGCGCGCCGTCCTGGGTGACCTCGTCGAGCCCGTCAGCCAGCCACAGGGAGCTGCCCGCGATGCAGTTGCCCGCGAACGGAACCTGGTCGTTGTGCGGGAAGCGGCCGGCCTTCATGGTGAAGCCGCCCTTCTCCGCCGCCTGGAACATGAAGTTGACGTCGTTGGAGGAGGAGATACGGAACGCCACGTCCTTCTCGGCGTAGGCCCGCAGGGTGCCCGCCCAGTCCGGGATGGAGCCGGTGTAGAGGTAGTGGCCGTCCGCGTGCAGCCGGCGCCACCACTCGACCCAGGCGAGGATCTCCTTGGACGCGAGATCGATCGTCGTGGCCCGCCCCGACCGGCCGTCGTCCTGGTCGACGAGCTGGCCGCCCTGGCTGGCGACCGCCTGCTGGAAGAACAGGCCGTGGTTGGACCAGGTGATGGCGTGCTCGGGCCCGCCCTGGTGCGCGGTGACCTTCGCGCAGGCGGCCTCGACCTCGTCCCAGGTCTCCGGCATCTCGGTGACGCCGGCCGCCTCCAGCAGCTCCGCGTTCCCGTACAGCAGCATCGTGGTGGCGACGTACGGCATCGAGGCCAGCGTCCCGTCGACCGTGTAGTAGTCGCGGTAGGCGGAGAGGATGTCGTCGGTGACGACGGGCTCGCCGAGGATCTCGGTGCGGCCCGCGATGGCCTTCTCCACCGAGGTGAACACCGGCGCGCCCTCGCGGGTGCGGGCGTCGCGCGCCGCCTCGCCGACGTAGAAGTAGTACTCGGCGAGCGCCGGGGTGCGTCCCTGGGCGATGACCTCGGCCGCCTTGTGCGGGAAGGACCAGAAGTCGTACTGCTCGATGTTGACGCGGTACTCCGGGTGGGCCTTCTCGAACTCCTCGCCCAGCTTGAGCCACCGCTCGTATATCCCCCGGAAGGTGAAGTCGGGGACCCAGACGTCGATGGTGGTGCGCTGCTTCATGCCATCTCCCTCACGCTTCTCCTCGGCGCCGCCTTGCGCGCCGCCACGATCACGTAGCCGATCTGGTCCTTCCGCGGCGCGAAGAAGCCGCGGTGCAGCCGCGAGAACTCCGCCAGCTCGCTCTCGCCGAACTTGTCGGCGATCTCCTCCCGTTGCCGCAGGGCGACTTCGAGGTACTTCGACTTCATCCCGAACACCCGCGGGCCGCACTGCGTGTACTCCTCGACGTCGAAGCCGGCGCGGCGCACGTGCGCGAGCCACTCCGGCAGAGTCGGCAGCACGGGCAGCTTCAGCGTCGTCATGAACGTCGCGAGCCGCTCGGGTGCGGCGTCCGACTCCAGACTGAAGTCCGAGAACGAGATCCGCCCGCCCGGTCTGAGCACCCGGTGCAACTCCTTGAGGACCGTGTCCAGTTCGGGGGCGTTCTGGAGCGACTCCAGGGCCAGTACGGCGTCGAACGAACCGTCTGGGAACGGCAGTTCCATGTAGTCGCCGTACTGGAAGCCCACCCGGTCGCCCACCCCGGCGTCGGCGGCCCGGCCGGTCGCCGTCTCGATCTCGAACTCGCTCACCGTGACGCCGGTGACCCGCGCCCCGTACTGCCGCGCGAGGTACACCGCGGTCTCGCCGGGTCCGCATCCGGCGTCCAGCACCCGCTCACCGGGGCGCAGACCGAGGGTTTCGGTGACCTTGCGGGTGGTGCGGTGCACGGCCTCGGGCAACGACGCGTCGTCCTCGCGGTCATACCAGTACCACATGTGCAGTTGGCCGTCGCGCAGCTCGCCGCCGATGGGCGAGCGCTCGTCGTAGTGCCTGCCAATGCCCGCCGGGTCGGCCAGTACGTCATCCATGGCCCCAGGGTCGGCCCGCCGCCGCTCCCGGCACATCTCCGCGCGTGCTGTGCTAGGCGGCGACGGGGGCGGGGGCGACCGGGGGCCAGTCCTCGTCGGGCCCGACCGCGACGACGGCCGGGGCGGCGGCCAGTGGGGAGGTACCTGGGGTGGTGCGCGTGGCCGTACGCATGATGTCTCCTCTGCGGCGTGGATCGGTAGGGCACCAGGTGGAGCCGCGGCCAGTTGCCTCGTCCTGCGAAGCTAGCGAAGCCCGCCGACGCTTGGCAAAGCTTTGCCATACTTAGGCAACTTGCTTCCCCGCGTCGAGGGCGACCTGCGCCGAAGTGCCGCCTCGCCACGCGACCACGCCCCTCTCGACGGGGGCTCACGAGGGAATTCCCTGAGGTGAAAAGCCTCCATGTAACGGTCCAGCCTCGAAGACCACTCTGACGCTCCCTCAGGGCACGCCTGTGATGCACTTGGGGCACGCGAGTCCGCCTCATGTACGGGGGAATGATGACGCGTTCGACTACATGCCCCTCATGCGGCGGGGGCGCGACGTATGGCTCCGCGTTCTGCGGCACCTGCGGTACGGCCATGGCGACCGGCGGACCAGCCGCAACGCCGCCGCCGTCACCCGGCCCAGCTCCTCCGGCATCACACCTGGCGAGGCGACCGACATTCGCGAGTCCCACCGCAAACGCCCCCGCGAGCGGTGCCCCCGCCGCCCCGAGGCCGCCTGGGGGATCCACTTTCAGCCCCGCCAGCGGGAATCGCCCCGCCACCACGCAGTCCAAGGGGGCGACCTTCGCGCCGAGCACTGTCCGCCGCGCCACCACCGTGCCGCGCTGGGGCGGTGGCCGGGATCTGACCCGGTACCTGTGCGCTGCCGTGTATCTCGATCGCGACTACGCCAAGTCGCTCATCAAGGAGATCGCCGCCGAGCCCCATCTGGGTGTGGCGACGGCCCCGGCATGCGACATACCCGTCATCCTCCGGCACGCCTACCTGGCCAACTCCCGCCGCCACAGCCGAGATCTACTGCTCGCCGCACTGTTCCTGCTGCTCATCTTCACCTTCTCAGCCGGCAACTCGTCCATCACCCTGCTGATACTGCTCCTCGCCTGGGTGACGGCGTTCTCCTTCGAGCTCTCGACGAAGTACGGACGTCACCTGCAGAGTCTCCATCCAGATAAGTTCGACCCCGCAGCAGCGCCCCCGCCGCCCAGCCCCCAGATCCGTGATCGCCTGCAGCAGATCGGCCGGTACGCCAACGGGAACGTCACGACATACAGCGGCTATTCACCGTTCATCGGGTACGGAAACGAACTCGAATCGTGGTCCTTGTCGTTCGACGTCACGACTTCGAGCGGGGCGGGAGTGAAGGCGCAGGATTTTGACGTGACGGAGCTCTACGCCCATATATCCCAGCGAGTCAGCGCACTGTCGTTGCCTTGCCTGGAAATCGAAGAACGTGTCTTCGTGGATGGTACGACCATTCTGGATGACAAGCGATTCCTTCCGAATCCGCTCGGCCGACCCGTCGACTCGATTTCGACGGACCGGATGGACGACCTGAAGCGGGCGCCCGAAGAGGGGGCCCGCCCCTATCTTGTCGTGCATTCCAGCGGCTGGGGCGGCGAGTTGGTCACCTCACTCTTCCTCCGCTTCTTTCGTTCGGACTCCAACCTTTCCGTGGAGGCCGTCCAGACAGTGCTGTGTCCGCTGCTCGACCGCTACCGGATGGTCGACACGCTCATGCCCCGCCCTCCGATACGTGACGTCCTGGGGCTGTTCGTGCAGACACTGGCCAGTACCCTGTTCGTGCTGGCGGCCTCGCCCGTACGCGCGGTCAGGGGATTCTTCCCCGACTATGGTCTGTTCTGGCGCCTGCGCCGACAGCACGAACTCATCAACCAGGTACGCAGGTTCGATTACGGGGCACGGCAAAGCGTGCGCCAGCGGGCGGCGGACGGAAAACACCACCGCTTCTTCCAGAAGGCCGACAGCGGAATGGCCCTGAAGACTGTAGAGAAGCGGGTACTGGACGCGCTCGTGGAATTCGCTGTGGCGCGTGACATCGACGTGAGCGAACTGATTCAGCGCCAGGAGGTCATCATCAACAATGGCATCATTGCGACCCATGGAGCAAAGGTGGAATCCAGCTCGGTCGCCACCGGCGAGAAATCTCGGATCTCAATGAATATCCTCAACAAGATCCCCTGGTGAAACTGGACGGACGACGGAACGGAATGAGGGAGAGCACATGCCGAGCAACTACGGGATCACCGCGTCAGGTGGCTCACACGTCGCGGGCAACGCTGTCGCCAGCGGCCAGAACGCGAAGGCCGAGGTGCACTACAGCGAGTCGGACCACAGTAGTGGCGGCAGTCAACTGTCGCCCGAGGAAATCGGCGATCTGCTCGCCCGGCTGATCGAGGAACTCGGCCGGTCCGATCACCCTGACCGCAGCGACCTGATCGAGGCCGCGGAGGATGCGCGCGAAGAGGTCACCGCTGAGGCGCCGCGCAAGGGCAAGCTGAAACTGTTCGCCAGGGGCCTCATGGAGGCGGTACCGGGCTTCGCGGCTCTGGCATCGCTGGCGGCGACGATCGACGAGGCGATCCGCGGGTTGTAGGGGGCAACGACACGGGAACAAGAAATCCGCACAGTCCGGCGACAGCCCGGCCGTTCATCGGTCAGGAGTTCCAGGCCGAGCGCCTCCCAGCCAAGGTGCGCTGGCCCGCACGCCAGGCCGGTCAGTCACCCCGGTAGATCGTGGTGCACAGCAGGGTCTGGCCGCCGTCCACCACCCAAGCCCAGTATCGCGTCCGATCCCCCTGCACGCGCCTGCAGAGGCTGGCGTCGGTGCCTTTACTCGTGTTGTAGACACCAGTGATGTGCATGATCTGGTTGTACGGGGCGGGCACCTTCTGGTTCCGGTCGCAGTCCACTCTGGTCAGCGAGCCCAGCGAGATCAAGTCGGCCGACTGCTCGCCGAGCATGCAATAGTTGACGTGGTAGATGCGGGTGAGGCAGAGCTTCCTGGTGTCGCCGCCGGTACTGACGGATGTGTAGCTCCAAGAGGACTTCCCGGTCTCGATGGGACAGCTGCTCGCATTGGTCCGGCTGACCTGCACGAGGGCCCGGACACTGCCGCAGGACACCGGGGCTGGCGGCACCTCGGTGCTCCAACTGACGACGTCTTCGCCTCCGTAGCCGGTGTCGTACACCGGGAGGCAGTCGCCGGGCGAGACCCGCTTGAAGGCCCGCTCGGTGGCATCCGGGGTGGGCGTCGGGCTCTGGGGCAGGGAATCTTCCTCCTCGGTGGGCTCCTCCTCGGTGGGCTCCTCCTCGGTGGGCTCGTCGTCCCTGTAGTCGTCGTCAGGCTCGTCCCTGTAGTCGTCGTCCGGATCGTCGTCCGTCGGTTCGTCGGTGGTCTCGTCGGGCGTCCATTCGGTATCGGTCGCCGTGGGGGAGGATCGGGACACGGTGTCGCCGGACGCGGTGTCGGACGAGTTGCCGTCGGGCCAGAGCGCGGCCACAAGGAGTAGGGCCACGATGGCGGCGGCGACTAGGACCCCGGTCGTGGTCGACTGCTGTCCTGGGGCGGTGCGCTGTGCCGGAGCGGCGTTGCTCATGGGGCTTCGCGTACCGGCACTGCCGCCCGATGCCGCTGTCGTGTGCGCCGGTCGGGGTCGGGCCGCCGTGATGCGGGTGGTGGAGGCCGTATGACTAGCCGTTCTGAGCTGCTCGGCCCACACCGTCGGCGAGGGCCTGCGGGATGGGTCCGTGTCGAGGCTGGCGCTGGCCAGACCCTCCAGTGCCACGCCGAATGTGCCCAGAACGGCGGGGTCGCGGACGCTCTGATCGCGGCCCATGAGCCGGATGGCGAGGAGCGCGAGCTTGTACACATCGCTCGCGCCGGTCGCCCGCTCCTCGCCCACCGGGATCTCCCAGTCGGGTGTCTCCGCTTGGGGCAGCGCGGTGGCACCCGCCAGCCGCATGGCGTCACAGTCGAGCAGGAAGCACTCAGGCCGTGGCGTGGTGGTGAACAGGAGGTTCTTCGGGGAGAGATCGCCGACCGTGACGCCGATCCGGTGCAGTCGGGAGAGCGTACTCGCTATGTCGGCAAGGAGAACGAGCCGTTCGCTGTCGCTGATCGACAGGCCGACACCGGCGACGTAGGAGTCTTCGTTGAGCAGGTACTCCAGATTTGCGAGGCGCTTGGTTCCCGTCGACGCCCCGGCCAGACTTTGGAAGGTGAACCGGAAGCGGTCGGGCACCGCGCGCATGAGGAACCCGCGGATGCTGCCCTGGCTCTCGACCACAGCCGCCGGCCAGGCGGTCTTCTCACACAGCCACCGGCCGTCGACGGCGCTCAGGGTGCCGGGCAGAGCTACGCTGGACGCCAGTACGTCCGCGTCGAGTAGGGACAGCACGGCTGTGCTGTACTCCTTGTAGGCCACCTCCCAGCCGCCGCCGTCGGCCTCGTTGATCTTCTTGTTGGTGACCTGGTACACCGTGCCCTGACCTCCTCGGCCGAGCTGGCTGCCCCGGTTGAGCGAGTCGTACGAGACCCGCCGTATATTGCCCGCCGTCATGACGGACCGGACGCGTCTCGGGGCCAGACCGCCAGCAGCGACCGGTCGTCGTCGAAGGTCTCCCTGGAGAAGTCGAGTAGGTGTGCAAACCACAACGGTGTCGGCGGCACGCCGAGTTGACCGGCGAACAGGGCACCGACCTGGCCATCGCCGTCGCCGAGCGGGTCTCCGAAGCCGTCCGTACCGACGAGCAATACCTGATCGAGCGGAAGGCTCGTGCCGGTGGCTTCGAGACGCTCGGGTACGTGGGGCAGCGGTGCCACCTCGTTGGACACCAGGACCTCGTCCGAGGCTGTCTTGAGACCGAACAATGGCCGGTATCGGCGGGTTGTCAGGTCCAGTGACCAGGCCCCCGAGTCCCCGATCCGGCAGAGCTCGACCACATTTCCGGCGGGGTGGGGGCGTACGACACCAGCCACCAGCGTGGTGGCATACAGGGCGGCCACCTCACCCACCTCGGGAATCCGACCGCTCAGCCGCCACCGCGCCAGCTGCCCCAGTCGTTGAGCGGCATGCTGAGCCACATCCTGGAAGTCCAGCTGCTCTTGCCCCTTGGTCAGCAGGTGGAGCATCCGCTCCAGGGCCGCGCGGCACGCCTCGACGGCCCCGAGCTCGGCGTTCACGGCGCTGGACACACCGTCGGCGACGGCGAACACGACGCTGCCGGTGGCCTCGTGCGCCGCCGCTCGAGCGGCGTCCTGGCGCGGCTGTCGGTAGTAGCGGTGCTTGGCCCCGCGCACCGAGGCGAACCGCAGCGTGAGCGCCGACGTCGACCAGCCGTCGCACTCGCTGTCCGGAAAGTCGAACGCGTACTGGTCCGGCGGCCCGGCCTCGAACTCAGGCCCTGGCGTCCCCACGGTGACCGGCCGCCAGGGCTCGGCTTCGGGCGGGTCGGGGGTGAGCGGTGTCGTCGGGGAGGTATCCCCGTGCAGTGGACTCACGGTCAGACCTCGTCGATCGCCATGGTGAACTGATCGGGCCGGTTGACCACGAGTTGCGGATTGTCCGAGTTCAGCGCATGGCTTGAGGCCACCAGGCTCGCTGTGAGGGCGTGAAAGAACTCGGAGATCGCCCGGCCGAGGTCGGTTCCCTCCTTAGCCACGAAGGCGAACTCCTGCCGGGTCGCCACCTCGACCATGGTCGCGGCCTGGGCGTCACCGATGCCGCAGGCGATGATGTTCGGGGCAGTCGGCGTCCGTGCCTTGTCGGTCAGCTGAGCGTGCGGATTACGCCATACCTGGCCATCCGTGGGCTGTCCGTCACTGAGGAAGAACACCACGGGACGGTGCACCTTGTACCCCTGGCCACGCAGCCACTGCACATCGGTCGGGATGCGGCTGAGCAGGTCGTCAAAAGCCGCCCCGTAGTTGGTTATACCCCGGATGGTCAACTGGGGCAGAGTAGTCTCGGTACGCATATCGGCCACCGCAAGACGGACCTCCACATCGTCCGAGAATCCGAGGACAGCCAGGCGCAGCTTCGCCGCCACCATCGGCTCGGCCCGCAGGCCTTCACACAACGAGATGAGCCCATCCGAGAGTTCGTCCCGATACGGCCCCATCGAAGCCGATTCATCTGCCAGCACATAGGCCGGCAGCAACACACCCTTCGTATCCGCCATGTCAGCTCATCTCCCCGTTTCGCTCCGTGCCTTAAGCGGCGTGTCGTGCCCCGAGTGGCTTCACCGCGTCTCAAATGGCTGAAACCCGCCTATACCCCTGGGGATGTTCATCCTGGTGGCGTATTTTCGCAAAGTGCAGGGGCTGGCGAAAGCGGTTCGGGGGATTCACTGTGGGCGCACATTACGGGAAGCACAGATCCAGCAAGCCGGAATTGCCCCTTTGGCGGAACACTCCGCGCGCTGTGCCTCCGCCGTTGGGACGCCCACCCGAGTCGCCGACTCCGTCCCGCAGAGGTAAGGCTGCGGCACAGGCACCCATCAGACGTACACAACGGACGCGCCGTTCGCCGTCCCGGCAAACGGCATCGGCACGATCCCCGCAACCTCCGTCCACGGCTCCACCGGCACCGCCTCCGCCGCCACCGGAGCGGTTGCCCGACCGCGGTCGTCAGCCGTACTCATGGGGAGCTCTATTCCTCCTCGGCGGTGCGACCGTCCTCGCACTCGCCCTGCTGACCGGTCGCTTGGTCCTCTTCGGCAGCGGGTCCGAGCCGGAGCCCGGACCCGATCCCAGGCCCCCCGGTGCGCAGACCGAAGACAACCGTGAGCCGTTCGAGCGCGCAGTAGCGGAGCTGGAAAAGGCGGCCGGAATCCGGTACACGACGCTGTCCGGAATGGCCAGCCAGGAAATCACTGTCACCGAGTTCGGCACGAAGTTCGGCAGCGTGGCGTACGGCGACGGCGAGTACGAGGAGGAGCAGAGGCTCAACGTACTGCACATCGGTGACGACACTTCTACGTGGGGGAACGCCGCCCCGCAGCACTCGCCGGGACCAACGCAACACTCCACGGGGCCGAAGCAGCCCTTCCAGGGTGCGCATCGCGCCCTGGACCAGGTACTCGACCAGTACCTGCCCCCGAGGGCCCTCGCCCCTCATCTCAGCAGCGCGCTCAGGAGTTTGGACAGGCTGCCGGACTCCAATGACCCGCTCATCGTGGACGAGGGCAAGGCACTGCGCACCGACACCATGGCAGGCCGTCTGGTAGTCACCAGGCAGGCACCCTACCGGGTGCTGCGCCTGGAACCATACGAAGATCCCTACAAGGTGGCCAAGGGGCCCCTCTCCCTGGGGGATTCGCCAGGCATAAAGCTCACCCCGATCGCCGAGGAGCGGGCCGACGCAATGTACAGCCACATGGAAAAGTATGCCCATGGCTTCGACCGTGTGGCGAAAGAGAGCGTCGTGTTCGTCGGGGACGGCGCCGCAGAGGTGGACTGCGGTGTCGACAGCTGCTCCGTCACACAGACGTTCATCAGAGACACGGCCGTGGGGGCCGACTCCCGCATTACCAACGGCATCGTCACCGCCATCCTGACAGCGACCGTACTCTTCGACGGCGAGGCCGCCGAAGAGTGCACCAGCGATCCGTACACCGTACAGCTGACCGACGGTACCGCGAGCGTCAGCCTGTCCTGCGACATCCCGGACTCTGAGCTGGTGTCGGCCGGGGCTCGCGCCGGGTCCACGGTGTCGGTCAGCGCGCTGCAACTCATCGAGCAGGTGCGCCTGGAACGCCGTAACAGGGCGGAGCACGCACTGGGCGGGACGGCGGCCTTCAACGAGCGGATGTGACCAGCTCTTTCATATAGTCCTGGAGCAGAAGGCCGTTGCGCGAGTCCCGCCGGGGCGGCCCTTCGGGCAGCCAGCCGCGGCGTCGGTAGAGCCCGGCCGCGCGGTCGTTTCCGGCGACGACGGCGAGGCCCAGCCTGTCGAACCCGGCTTCGGCCAGCGCCGCCGTGATCCCGCACAGCAACGCCCCACCCAGTCCGCGCCCCCACGACGACGGCTCGACCGCCATAAAGGACACATGCGCCCGACCAGCGACGGCCGGCCCCCTGCCGCCATCGCCGCGTGACGGCTCCCCCAGAACCATGCCCACCATGCGCTGCTCGCCATCCCCCGCCAGCCGTGCGCACAGAAAGACCGCGCCATCCCCGCCGATCCGGGCACGCAGCAGGGAGACGAGCTCCGGATCAGGAGTCTCCGGCGCAGAACGGCCCTCCCGCAAGGCGTTGGCGCTCTCCCACAGACGAGCGGCCTTCTCAACTACTCGCACCGACGAACGCTCCAGAACGTACCCCGGAACGGCCGGAACGGGCGGTGTCGACTCCAAGGACACACGCGCCTCCCCTGGTGCGGTGTTCTCGCGGCGATGTCGCAGTGCAGTCATGGGGCGGGCTAGGCACTGGCGAGGCGGAGGGGCCGCATCATGGAGGCGAAGACGGGTGAGTCGGGGAAGGGCTGCTGCTCGCCGATCTTCTCGTACCCCCACCGTTCGTAGACGGCCTGGACCTTGCCGTCACCGGCCTTCGGGTTGACGAGGAGTGTCACACGCTCCTCGGTGCGACCCTTCAGAAGGTCTTCGTGGATGCGGTGGGCAAGTCCCGTTCCACGCCAGGCACGGCGTACGACGATCTCGTTGAGCGCGAGGGTACGGCCGCCGTTCTCGTCCGTGTAGCCGTCGGGCAGCGGGGTGCTCATCGCGTTCCACCAGCGAGTGTTGGGGCCGAGCGGAACGCAGTAGGCGAAACCCACCGCCTGCTCGTCCACATAGGCGACGACCGTTTCCCAGCCCGAGGCCGCGCTGTGTGAGGTGAGCCGTTGGTTGAACCGCTCAGCACTGTAGAAGTCACCGACGAGCCCGAAGTCCCGCTGTCGTACCTCGACATGGATATCGACGATGGTCTGCCGGGTTTCCTCGGCGTCGCGGTAGTGACGCATTTCAACGGTCACGCGAGCGTGCCTTTCTCTCGGACGGATTCGACCCATGCTCGAGTCGATGAGTTGTTCGGAGCAAGAATGCTTAGACGCATGGTGAAGCCTCTCAGTAGGCGTCCGGTGCGTCCGTGCCGGGCATCCGGAGGAATCTCCTCAGCCGAGGCGACGGCCGATTCCAGAGCGCCCTGTTCGGCTTGGGCTCGGGCCAGGTGCGCCAGGGCAAGCGAGCGGTTGCGGGCCAGGTCGGGGCGGAGCAGGGCAAGGTTGCGGTGAGCGTGGGCTTCGGCGTCCGCCCATCCACCGAGCGCGGAATGCGCGATCAGCGCAAGGAGTTCGAGTTCGGCCTGATCGTAGAACCGCATCCACGGCGGGCGAGGGCCGGTCAGGTCGGCGCGGGTGAGGGCGTCGTGGGCGTGGTCGATGCTACGGCGTACGGCTTTGTGGTCGTCGAGGTCACCATGGTGGACGGCGGCACGGGCGTGGGCGAGGGAGGCGTACAGAGGGTCCCGGCGAAAGATGCTGGTGGACCGGGCTACATCGTGGGCAGCCAGGGCGTCGGTGCGACGGCCGAGGTGCCGGTAGAGGGCTCCAGCGTGACCCCAGACACGGAACTGGACGGCAGGGTCGCCGCTGAGGCCAGCGAGAGTGACGGCCTCCTGCATGTGCCGCTGCGCGTCGTCCAAGCGGTGACCGTCGATGGCGGCCCACATGGCCGATGAGGTGAACGACGCCGCGAGGGAGTAAAGCTGTCCGCGTACCCGTGAGGTGACGGTGCCGCTCTGCTGGAGAGCGAGGGTTTGGCGGGCGAGTTGGAGGGCGCGCTGCTCGACTTTCTGTGTGCCGCCGTGCCGGTCGTCAGAGGCCACGACCTGAGCGAGCTTGCTGGTGAGTCGCTGCACGTCGCTCATACCGACCCGTGGGGGCGGGCCTTGAGTGGTTGGCGGGGTGACGGCGGCTATCGCGGTTCCTGAGGCGGCGGTAAGGAAGCGGCGGCGCTGCACAGGAAGCTCCTCCTTGGTGCTGGTCGTGCGCCGTCGGGAGGCGGTGAACCCTAAGTCGGCGGGGGTGCGCCCGGTGACGGCCTGGAGCGCGGCACGTTGGACGGCCTGGGGCCAACGAGTCTCGCCTGCACGCCATTTGAGTACGGTTCGCTCGGTGACGAGTCCATAGCGGCCGGTCAGTTCACCGATGTACTCGTTGAGAGCCTCGGCGAACTCACGGGTCTTCATCTTGTACTCGGTCATCCACTGGATCAGCGCTTCGTTGCGTTCGCGCTCCATACGTACACGGTAGAACCGTCCCCCCTCCCCTCCTCGGCAAAGGGCGGGTCAACTCGACAGGTTGGACGCAAGCAATATGCGGCGTCTTCGACATGGCCCGCACCTGCGCACTGACGGTTACTTACTGCATACACATCGAATGGAGTGATCGCCCGCCCCGCCCTGGGCGTGCTGAAGGGGAGCGTGCACGGTGCCACAGAGCAACAGACCCATCAACTCGCAGAAGACAGAACGCTTGTGCACTCTCGCACTCGGCGATCGCCACCAACCCGGCGATACGGACCAGACCGTGGATGCCCTGACCTGGACGGATATCGAACGTGACGTACGGCTCGCCCTGGTCCTCGGCGGCGGGCAGCCGACCGGCGAGACCGCCGACGCCTTACGCGGACGGCTACGCGGGTACATCGTCATCCTGGCCCCGGCTGCCGACGCCTACACCGCCGCCCTGGCCGACGGGCGGCCCAAGGACATCGCTACGGACACGGTCCGGCGCGCCCGTGCCCTGGCTGGGAGGACCGAAACCGGCCCCGACCCGGCCATGAACCTGCGGATGCTGGCGAAGGCCGTGCACTACACCGCCCTCTACGCAAGCCGCGCCCCACGAGCATAAAGACGCCCACCCCGCACCAAGACTCAGCGCCGGGCGGGCGGGAGGCCGCCGCGGCGTGTCACCCAACACACCACTGTCCCTGTTCTCACCCGACACACCAACCCAGAGGAGAGTCATGCAGGCCACCGCACCAGGAACTCAGCGCCGCCCCTGGGGAATCGACAGGATGCGCCCCTACCCAAGCGTGCACCAGCCCGGCTACGCCACCGCCGAACTCGACCCCGCCACCCAGACCACCGTCTTCCGCGATGAGCGCGGCGGCGTCGTGGAGATGGGCAAGCACGGCACCAGCAAGGGCACCGAGACATCCCCGCAGTCCACCAACCTGGACAGCCGCAACGACAGTGACCACGACCAGGACAGCGAGCAGGACTGATGCCCCCTGCTGGACCGGTCGCGGTCGTCACCGAGACCGACGATGTCACCTCCGACATGGTGATCACCGAACTGAACACGCGAAGCGTTCCCGTCGTACGGTTCGACCCCTCTGACATCGGGGAGTACCTGTCGGTCTCGGCCTGGTTCGGCACCGCATCGGCCACCTCACCGACCGGGCACCTCCGCACGCCCTCCAGAAACTCCAGCTTGGAGTGCGTGCGGGCGGTGTACTGGCGCCGCCCCACCTGGCCCCACTTCGAGCACCTGGACGGTCCCGACGCCCGTTTCGCCGTCGCACAGGTACGCCACGGTCTCGGCGGCATCCTCTACACCCTGCCAAACTGCCGCTACGTCAACCACCCTCTGCACAACCACCGGGCCGAACACAAGCCGCTACAGCTTGCCGCCGCCGAACAGTTCGGGCTCACCGTGCCTCCAACGCTGATCTCCAACCACCCACACGTCGCCCAAGAGTTCATCGCCGCACACGAGCAGGTGATCTACAAAGCACTGCGCTGGACCCCTTACCGCCGCCCGGACGGTGTGGGCCTGACGACATGGACAGAACCGGTCACCGCCACCGAGATCGACGACAGCGTACGAGTGACGCCACACCTGTTTCAGGCCCGCGTGGACAAGGCCGCCGATCTGCGCGTCGTCGTGGTCGGCGACCGTCTGTTCTCCGTACGCATCGACTCCGGCCTGCTGGACTGGCGCACCGACTACAGCGCGCTCGCCTACAAGGTGGTCAGCCTGCCCGACAGCATCGCGACCACTCTCGCCCGCTACCTGGAGTACTTCGGCCTCTGCACCGGTAGCTTCGACTTCGCCATCGGCCGCGACGAGTCTCTGCACTTCCTTGAGCTGAACCCGAACGGCCAATGGGGGTGGCTCGAGGAAGAAACCGGCCTTCCGATCACCGCCGCATTCGCCGATCTCCTGGAGCGAGGAGCAACACCTTGAACCCGCCCCCCGACACCACTGGCCACCGCCGGGCCCTGGCCGAGCGCCTCGCTTCCGAAGGCGTCCTGAGGACACCCGCATGGCGGGCCGCCGTCGAAGGCGTCCCCCGCGAGACGTTCATCCCCGCGTTCTTCAGGGATGAGCCCGGCCCGCAGGGAGTCACTCGCTACGTGCCGGTCAGCCGAGACACCGGAGAGCCCGGCGAGTGGCTGCGGCTGGTCTACGAGAACGACACCAGGGTGACCCAGCTCGACGGCCGCCTGACCCCCGAGAACGCCGACGCTCCGGTAATCGGTGCTTTCCCCACCTCGTCCTCCACGATGCCCTCGACCGTCGTCGGGATGCTCGAAGCCCTCGATGTCACCGACGGCATGAACGTGCTGGAGATCGGCACCGGCACCGGCTACTCCACCGCGCTCATGTGCCACCGCCTGGGAGAGGACAACATCACCAGCGTGGAAGTCGACCCCGAGGTCGCCAGGCGGGCCGACACGGCCCTGGAGACGGCCGGGTACTCGACGTGGACCGTCACCGGTGACGGACTGCTCGGCCACCCCTACCGCGCCCCCTACGATCGCGTCATCGCCACATGCGCGGTACGCCGCATTCCGTACGCATGGGTCAGACAGACCGCGCCTGGCGGCATCATCCTCGCCACCGTCGGGCCCAGCGCCTGGCCCTACGGAACCGGCCTGGCCAAACTCACCGTGAACGAGGACGGCACCGCGCAGGGCCGCATCATCGACCGAGCCTCGTTCATGCCCGCCCGCGCCGAGGCCGTGATGCCTCTGACAGGGGATCTCACGGCCCGTGCCGCCTACGCCGACACCGAACGGAAGGCGACGATCTCACCGACTGAACTGGACAAGTGGGTGCCCGCCTTCCTCGCCCAACTCGCATCCCCCGGAGCTCAGCTCCTACGCACCACAAGCGGCGGCCGGGAAACGGTGTACCTGTTCGACGCCGACCGCGAGTCGTTCGCCGCACTCACTCCGGACGGCGACACCTGGACCGTCCGCCAGGGAGGCCCTACCGCCGTCTGGGACGCCATCGAGAACGCGATCACCGCATGGCACGAAGCCGACGACCCCGACATCAGCACCATCCGCCTGAACGTCACCCCGAAGGGACACACCTACTGGATCGACGGCGAAACCGCCTTGCGGTGGGAACACCGCGTCGCCTGAAGGGACTGCGCGCATAGGCTCAACGAGCAGATGTCACCGGAACGGCCGAAGCGGGCGGCCTCGACTGCAAGGACACGAGTTCCTCCCCTGCCCGAGCCCGATCTTCACGCCTTCGCCGTCGAACTGGTCGACACCATGCGCGCAGCCGACTCAGTCGGCAACAGCGCGTCCGTCGCCCAGTTGCTCATCGCCTGGCAGCACACCGCCGAGGTCTACTCCGATCCCGAGCTGCTGGCCGCACTGACCCAGGACCACCACGAGGACTACGGCTCGACACCGGATCCGCGAGGCATCGCATGACCGCGGGGCGCGGCGACCGCGCCGCGCCCTCAGCGCCCCGACGGCCACTGGAAGTCCGTTTCGCCAGCGCGGCCTCGGTCACCGATGAGTTTCCGGGATGGGGCCGGTCTGTATGGGTATGGAGACTCACACGCTCAAGACAGCTGACGCGGACCTCGTCTATGACGTTCGCGGGTCGCTGCCGACCGCAGACGGACGCCCGCCGTTGCTCATGATCGGGCAGCCTATGGACGCCGCTGGCTTCGCCGCGCTCGCCGCGCGCTTCCCCGACCGGACCGTCGCCACCTATGACCCGCGCGGGCTCGGTCGCAGCACGCGTAAGGACGGGCGGGTCGACCACACACCGCAGACCCAGGCCGACGATGTGCACGCGGTCGTCGAGGCGCTCGGGGCCGGGCCGGTCGAGATCTTCGCCAGCAGTGGCGGAGCGATCACCGCGCTCGCGGTCGTGGCGAAGTATCCCGCGGACGTGACCACCTTGGTCGCGCACGAGCCGCCGCTGATCACCCTCACACCGGACGGCTCGGCGGCCGTGCGGGCGCGGGCCGCGGTCCGGGACGCGTACGAGAAACGGGGGTGGGGGGCGGGGATGGCCGCGTTCCTCGCCATGGCCTCGTGGGAAGGGGAGTTCACCGACGCGTACTTCGCACAGCCGCAGGCCGATCCCGCCGCGTTCGGGCTGCCTGTAGAGGACGACGGTTCGCGTGACGATCCGCTGCTGTCCGACCGGTCGTGGGCGATCACCGACTACCGGCCGGACGTCGACGCGATCGCCGCCGCGCCGACCCGCGTGGTGATCGCGGTGGGCGAGGAATCCAAGAATGTGCTGACCGAACGTACGTCCCTCGCGGTCGCCGAGCTCCTGGGGCTGCGGGTGACCGTGTTCCCGAGCCATCACGGCGGGTTCCTCGACGGGGAGTTCGGATATCCGGGTAAGCCGGACGAGTTCGCTCATCGACTGCGGGAGATACTCGACGGCGCCGGGTAAAGCAACCGCTGACCGGGGTTTTCTCATCTTGGGCTGCCTGGGGACGTTCGGGCGTACGCCGACAGCGTCCCCCGGAGTGTGGACACGGGGGACGCTTCAGGCTGACCGGCGGTTCGGGGAATCGCGGGAGTTCATGGGGGTTATCAGGTGAACTGGCCGGGGGTGCGGCCTTCGCCGTGGGGGCCGCGGTAGGCCTGGGCGATGTCGAGCCAGGCGTCGGCGTGTTGGCCGGTGGCGGTCAGGGCGAGGTCGTCGCGGTGACGGCGGCGGGTGACCAGGAGGCAGAAGTCGTGTGCGGGGCCGGTGATGACCTGGTCGGTGTCGGCGGGGCCGATCGTCCAGGTCTCGCCGGAGGGCGCGGTCAGTTCGTAGCGGAACTGCTCGCGGGGCGGGGTGATGCCGTGGGCTTCGTAGCCGAAGTCCCGTGTCAGCGCGGCGAAGTTCACCAGGTGCAACAGCCGGTCGGTGGGCTCACGGCGCACGCCGAGGGCGTCGGCGATGTCCTGGCCATGGCCGAACAGTTCCATGATGCCCGCGCAGGCCAGGACCACCGGCGGCAGCGGGTTCACCAGCCACGGCACCACCTGCCCCTCCGGCACCGACCCCAGCGCCCGCACCGACGCCTCCCCCAGCGCCCGGAAACGCGCCAGCAGCTCCCTGGGCGGGAAGGCGTTGAACTGCTTCAGGGCCGCGTCGACAGCCCCGTCGAAGTCCTGCCCGGCCGAGGCGGTGACCGCCCGGAACTTCTCCGGCTCGGCGGCCGCACTGCGGGCCAGCTCGAAGATGAACGTCAGATGCGCGATCTGGTCGGCCACACTCCAGCCCGGCGCCGGGGTCGCCTTCTGCCACGCCGCCTCGTCCAGATCGGCGACCAGAGCGGCTACCTCGTCGATGTCAGCGGCCAGGTCCTTGAGGACGTCGTTCACAGCAGTCATCACATTCTCCTTCAGCTGGTTTCGTGCGAGAGGTTGGGTTGTTTGATGCAACTCACTGGGCCGAAAAAGGCCGGGCGGGGGTTAGGCGGTGTGTCCGGCCAGGGAGCGCACCCGTGTCGCGTACGGCTCCAGGGCCTGGGCCAGCGCGTCGGGGATCATCGCCGGGACCGTCGCGGTGTTCGGGCCCCGCATGCACGCGATCCGCTGCCTGCCCCGCGCCACCAGCGTCTCCCCGCCGCCCCCGCCGTCCCCGTCGATCTTCACGTAGTCGAACGTGAACTCCAGCTGCGTCTGGCCCAGCTCCGACAGCCGCATCCGGATCGACAACTCGTCGAACGCTGTGATCTCCGCGAAGAACTCACAGTCCACCTTCAGCGTGAACAGCTTCAGATCGTCCTGCACCTCCGCCAGCACCGCCGGAGCCTGCTCCTTCAAGAACAACTCCCGACAACGCCCCTGCCACCGCAGATAGTTCACGTAATACACATTCCCCACCAGATTCGTCTCCTCGAAACCGACGGTGTGGGTGTACTCGAAGTAGTCAGACATGACGCTCACCTTTCGATCCGGGTCCTATGAAGCAACTCACTCTGACGAGAAACAGCCCAAGAGCTGGAGCCGTTCCGGCTGTTCGGAGCGGGCCGCTCTTGCGGCGTGGAATGAAAGTTATGCCGGAGTGAGATGTTCAAGCAATGGACCTGAGGTGGGTGCCTGAAAGCCTAAAAGAGTGCGGAGTGTTCAGCCGCAGGAAATTCCGCGTCGAACACCCAGAACAACGTATCGGGCGCACTACGCGGCGCGGGCTGGCGAAGCCAGGGCGTAGTGAACCCCGGTGAGGCGCTCGGACTCCTGCCACAGGCGACGCCGTACCCGCGGGTCGCGGGCGGGGCGGCCGGGGCGGACCGTGCCGGGGTGTCCCCTGGTCTCGGTCAGGCCGAGCGGGCCGTAGAACTCGCCGCCGCGTACGGCGGGGTCGGTGGCGGCGCGCAGTCCCGGCAGCATGCCCATGTCGGCGCTCTGTACGAACAGCGGTACGAGGACCGGCGCGAGCACAGGGGCGGCCTTGTGGAAGGCCGCGGGGAAGTTCCGGGCGAGGTCCGTGGCGGCGATGCCGGGGTGGGCGGCGACGGAGAGGGTGTCCGCGCCGGTCTCGGTGAGTCGGTGCTGGAGTTCCTGGGCGAACAGCAGGTTGGCGAGCTTCGACTGGTTGTACGCGCGGTATCTGCTGTAGCCGCGCTCGGAGTTGAGGTCGTCGAAGTCGATCCTGCCCAGTCGGTGCACATAGCTGCTGATCGTCACGACCCGAGCGCCGGGTGCGGCGCGCAGCAGGTCGAGCAGCAGCCCGGTGAGCGCGAAGTGGCCGAGGTGGTTGACGGCGAGTTGGAGCTCGAAGCCGTCGGCGGTGCGGTGCTGCGGGGTCCACATCACTCCGGCGTTGTTGACCAGCAGGTCAATGGCGGAGAACCGGGCGCGGAGCTCCGCCGCCGCCTCGCGCACCGAGGCCAGGCTGGACAGGTCGAGTCGCTGTACCGCGAGGTCGGCCGTGGGGGCGGCGGCCTTGATCCGGGCCGCCGCCGCGGCGGCCTTGTCCATGTCGCGCACGGCCAGTACGACATGGGCGCCGCGGCGGGCGAGAGCCGTGGCCGTCGCGAGCCCGAGCCCGGAGCTCGCCCCGGTGATGACGGCGGTACGCCCGGTCTGGTCCGGGGTCTGGTCCTCCGTCCACTGCTGCTGTGGTCCCATCGGGGGGCTCCTCGGGGAGGCGGGCGGGGTTCGCGGGCGGGCGCGGCGGTTCGCGGGCGGGCGGTGCGGCCGGTGACGCCCGGTCAGGCGGTCTTCGGCGGCCAGTCGGTGTCAGGCGCCACGGTCAGCGTGCTGGTCTGGGCGGTCTTCGGCGGCCAGTCATTGCCGGGCACCGCGGCGACGGCAGGCGTCACGACGGCGAGCGTCGCGACGAGTCCCAGAGCGACTCCTATGGTCGAGCGCAGGGCGGTACGCGTGGCGGTGCGCATGGCGTCTCCTCTGAAGCGTGGGTTGGGTGGCGTTGGGCGGTGGTGGGCTTGCTGTCGTCCGTTGCCACACGACGAAGTTAGCGGGACTGACGGGCAGGTGGCAAACAATTGCCAGACTTTGGCAACTTGCTTACGTGGGGGCATCCGTGCCGGTCAGGGGGTGTGCCCGTATGCCCGCACCCCGACACGCGGGCACGCGGGCACACCGACACGCGGGCATGAGAGATGCGCGGCCGAAGCCGCGCGGGAGGGGTCAGATGAAACGTTCAGGCGGCACGGCCGCGCCTGCGGGCCGCGCCGCGCGCGGTCGCCTCGACGTGAGCCCTGACGAGTAGCGTCTGCTCGCCCAGCGTGGGCGCGGCCAGCAGGTCGTGCACCGGCATCTTCACCCCGAACTCGTGCTCAAGACGCCGCACCACCCGCGCCATGAGCAGCGAGTCGCCGCCCAGCGCGAAGAAGTCCGAGGTGCGCGTGAGCGTGGCGCACCCCAGGACCTCGCTCCAGGTGGCCCGCACGAAGGCCCCCACGTTCCGCGTCGCGGCCAGCGGCGTCGCGTCGCGCGCCCGCATCCGGGAGCGCAGCTGGTGGACCAAGAGCGCCTGGTCGCCGAGGCTTCTGCGTGACATCGCGTACAGCGACACGGTGACGCCGAACTCCTCACCGATACGCCGCACGAGTCGCGCCATCAGAAGCGAGTCGCCGCCGCGCGTGAAAAAGTCCGAGTGGTCGGTGAGGCCGGAGCAGCGCAGCAGCTCGCCCCACGCCCGCAGCAGGAACTGCCGCACCTCGCGGAGCTGGTCCGCCGCGTCCGAAACGGGAGCGCCGTCGACCCCGGAGTTCCGGGCGGACGTTCCGGGGACGGCGTCAGCGCGGTCACTGGTCATGTACGCCACTCCTGGGCATCGGCGAAGTGCGAATACGGTCTGCGAAGGCGGGCTACGCAGTGCGTTACCACCAGCAGCGTAGGGCAGGCCACACTCATATGGCAATACATTGCCAACCCATGAGGCAAGCTCAACCCTCTGTGCTTGCCACGTCGTTGGCTGGAAGGTGCAGGTCATGGCGCTGCTATACCCCTATAGGGGTTTGCCAAGCTACTCGAGCGCTCGCTATACTGCTGACACAGGAGAAGCGAACATCTGACACAACGGATGGCAAACAGTTCGGCTGGCAACGGTTGGGGCGATCACGTGCTGGAGCAGCCATCATTCGGTCGTCGGCTCAAGCAGCTGAGAACCGAGCGGGGCCTGTCGCAGGCCGCACTCGCCGGTGACGGCATGTCGACCGGCTATCTGTCGCGCCTGGAGTCGGGCGCCCGGCAGCCCACTGAGCGCGCGGTGGCCCATCTGGCCAGCCAACTCGCCATCAGCCCCGCCGAGTTCGAGGAGTCCAGGGCCACATCTCTGGCGCAGAGCCTGTCCCTGGCCGCCTCACTCGATTCGGACGAGACCAGTGACCAGCTGGCCAAGGCCCTTGAGGCGGCGCACGCCCCGGACCCGATGCTGCGCTGGCAGGCGCTGTGGCTGCTCGCCCAGCGCAAGCGCCGTAACGGCGAGCACGCCGCCGAGCGCGCCTACCTCGACGAACTGGTCCCGCTCAGCGAGGAGATCGGCCTGCCCGAGCTGCGCTCCAGGTCGCTGACCCATCTGGCCCGTTCGTTGCGGACCGCGGGCCAGATGGCCCCGGCCGTGGAGGCCGCGACCACCGCGTACGAGATGGCCCGGCGGCACGGCCTGTCCGCACAGGACACCGCGGACGCGCTGCTGGTGCTGGTGTCCGTCGAGGCGGAGGCGGGGCGGCTGCCGGACGCGCGTCGGCACGCCGACGAACTGACCGACCTGGTCGACGGGCGCGGCGACACCCTGTGGGCCGAGGCCATGTGGACCGCGGCCGTGGTGCGGGTGCGTCAGGGCGACTTCAGGTCCGCTCTCGAACTGCTGGACCAGGCCCTGAAGCGGTTCAGCAGCCGCGAGAACCTCGCGCTGTGGATGCGTCTCCGGCTGACCGCGGCCGACCTGCACCTCCAGATGTTCCCGCCGGAGCCGGAGGCGGCCCAGCGCTATATCGAGGCCGCCGAGACCGGGCTTCCGTTCTCCGACACGCCGTCGATGGAGCAGGAGCTGACCTCGCTCAAGACTCATCTCGCCTTCCATGAGGGCAGGTTCCAGGACGCTCGCGCTCTGCTGAACCGGCTCGGCAGGTCCGAGCTGCGGATGGCCTACCGCAGCCGCATCCGCCTCGACGTCCTGGACAACCAGCTGCTCATCCTGGAGGGCAAGGAGGACGAGGGCATGGCCGGGCTGCAGAAGCTGGCCCAGCAGGCCCAGGAGTCCTTCAACATCGACCTGGCGGCGGTGATCTGGCGTCTCGCCACCGAATCCCTGCTCAAGACCCGCGGCAAGACGCCCGATCCTCAGGTCTGACCAGAGCTCCCGTCCCACCCCCGGCTTGCCCGGCTTCCCCTGCTCTCCCGTTTTCGGCAGTGGTGTGGCACGACTGTCTTGTTGCCAGGATTCTCGGCACGTAGGCAATCTCTTGCCAGAATTTGGAAAGTTTGGCACTATGGCTAGGCTGTGTTGACCGACTCCAGGGGGTGGGCGAGATGATGACCATGACCCAACGGACCAGCGGAGTCCGGCCCTTGGCGGTCCTCGCGGGGTGCCACGGCGCTGCCCGACAGCTGCCCGTCCCCTTTGCCAAACGGAGTGTCGACACCCCGCGGGCGCAGATCGCCGAGGCGCGGACATGACCCAGGAGATCTCCCAGCGCGCCCTGCTCGAAGCGGCCGCGGAAGGCCTGCGCAAGATCGCCACCGATCCGCGCTGCCGCAGGGCCTTCGACGCCTCCGGGTCGGTGCTGCGTGACGTCCTCTCGCCCGCGGCACGGCGCTACGTACTCGCCACGAACCAGGCGGATTTCCTCCAGCGGGTGAAGGAGCTGCGGGTCAAGGGGTACCGGGTCACCGCGGAGTTCACCGCGCCCGACGAGTTCGCCACGCCCGGCCAGGGCCAGGGCCAGGGCCACGGCGACCCCGCGCGGATCGGTCGCGTCGTCGACGAGTATCTGAGCCTGCTCGAACAAGACCTTCGCCCTGACCAGTTGGGGCTCGACCTGTCGAGCGTGGGCCTGCGGGTCTCCCCCGACCTCGCCCTGGCCAACGCCGGACGGATCGCCGCGGCCGCCGCGGCGCACGGCAGCGACGTCGTCCTGAGCATGGACCGCTTCCCCGGCGTCGACGCCGTGCTCGCCGTGCACCGGGAACTGGTGTCCCAGTACGAGGGCCTGGGCGTCACGCTCCAGGCGCATCTGCACCGTACGGAGCAGGACGTGGCGCGCGTGGCCCGGCCCGGTCGCCGGGTCCGGCTCGTCAAGGGCGCTTTCCCCGAGCCGCCGGAGATCGCCCTGCGCCGGGGGCCGGCGCTCGACGAGCGGTATCTCGACCTGGCGCAGCGCCTCGTGGACCATGGCGTACGGCTCAGTCTGGCAACGCAGGACGCGGTGGTCCTGGCCACGGCGGACGAACGGGGGCTGCTGGACCGGGCCGCCGAGGTCGAGATGCTGCACGGCGTGCAGCCACGGCTGCTGCGCGAGTACCGGGACGCCGGGCGGCCGTGCCGCATCTACGCCACGTACGGGGTGAACTGGTGGCTGCATCTGTTGCAGCGGCTGGCCGAGCATCCGCCGATGGTGCTGAGCGCGCTGGCGGACATCGGCACGGACCGTGAGTACGCCGCCGAGGCCGCCTACTGACCGGCTGCCTACCGGGCCCGGACGGCTGCCGGGCCCGGACGCCTACCGGGCCCCGCTGCCCACCGGACCCGGACGCCTACCGGGCCCCGCTGCCCGCTGCCCGCTGGCGGGCGGCCAGGGCCGCCGCGTATCCGTGCGGCACCTCGACGTCGTACACGCGCCAGCCGGGCGGGCTGGTCACCGAGGCCGCTCCCGTGCCCAGGTAGTCGAGAGCCGGGCTGCGGGCCAGGCCGGTGCCGAGGCCCTTGAGGTAGGCCTCCTTGCGCACCCAGGCGCGGGAGAACGCGTCCGGGCGGTCCGCGTCGGCGCAGGACGCCAACTCCTCCTGTTCACGGGGGTGCAGTACTCCGCGCATCTCCTCGACGGTGGCCGGGGACCCGGTCGTCTGCACGTCCACGCCGACCGCGGTGGCCGCGAAGGCGAGCAGCGCCAGATCGCCGCTGTGCGAAAGTGAGAAGTGCAGTGGCGTCTCGGGGGGCAGCGGCACTTCGGGGTCGGCGGCGGGGCGGCCGTGCGGCCCGCCGCAGCACGGGCAGGGCTCACGCCGGAAGCGCACCCGGCCCGGCGTCGTACCCAACTGCGCGCCGAGCAGCATTCGCAGAGCGACGTGCGCGGTCAGATAGCACCTGCGGTCCGACGTCCTGCGCAGCGCGTCGGCGCGGCGCCGCTCCCGCTGGTCCAGGACGTCGGCGGCGAGCCGTTCCACCACGTCGGGCGCGACCGCCGCGTCCGCCAGCCACAAGTGGGGTACGGGGCCTGGCAGTTCCAGGGGGCCAAAGGGAGCCCCCCAGGTCAGCGGGCGCGGAGGCAGGGCCTCGGACGTGAACAACCTGCCAGCCATGCGAGCGGCTCCTCTGGGAAATCGCGTCGATGTGTCCGCTACGCCGTGGCGAGGCCGCGACACGGACCTGCCCAGGGGGACACCACAGGAGTTCCATTGCTCTTGCCCCATACAAGCAGTGACGTGCCGACTACGGCAGGGAAACGTGCCTAGGTATCCGGGGTTTCGGCGTCAGTGCGCCGCCCACGCACCGCCCACGCACCGCCCACGCACCGCCAGCGCACCGCCCACGCACCTCCGCGCACCGACAGCGCACCGTCAGCGCACGTCAGAAGACGCGTTCCGGCCCGCGCGGGTCCAACAATGGAGTCTCTCCACAGGCGGCCGCAGCAAGGACGGAGTGGGACCGTGACCGTGTTCCAGACCGGCACCACACCCGTGGTCATCGACGGCGAGACCCTGACCATCGACGCGCTGCGCACCGTCGCCGAGCAGGGCGCGGGCGTCCGGCTCACCGGCGGCGCGCTGGACCGGACCCGGCGTGGCAGAGCGACGCTCGACCAGTTCGTACGCCGTGGCCAGACCGTCAGCGGGGTCAACTCCGTAGACCAGGGCGGCGGCCGGTCCACGCGGGTCTCGCGCGCCGAAGAGGCCGAGCTGCAAGTGAATCTGATCCGCAGTCACAGTACGGGCGTGGGCCCGCTGTTCCGCGAGGACGAGGTACGGGCGGTGGTCACCGCCCTGCTGAGTTCCCTCGCCAAGGGGTACGCCGCGGTGCGTCCCGTGGTCCTCGAACGCCTCAGGTACTACCTCAACCACGGTGTCACTCCGGTGGTGCCGGAGATCGGCTCGCTGGGCGCGAGCGGCGACATGGCGCCGCTCGCCCATATCGCGGCCGCCCTCATCGGAGAGGGGCAGGTGCTGCGGGACGGCAAGCGGGTGTCGACCGCGCGGGTGCTGCGGGAACTCGGCGTCGAGCCGCTGAGCCTGCGCTTCAAGGAGGGCCGGGCGCTGCTCGGCTCCACGTCCGCGATGACCGGGCTCGGCGCGCTCGTGGTGGGGCGCGCCCTGGACCAGGTGCGGCAGGCGGAGGTCACGGCCGCGCTGGTGACCGAGGCGATCGGCGCGGGCGCCGGGCCGTTCCTCGCCGCCGGGCACGATCTGGCCCGTCCGCACCTGGGGCAGATCGACACGGCCGCGAACCTGCGGGACCTGCTGCGGGGCGGCGCCGCCGCGGATCGCGCGGTGACCGGGCGGCGCACCGGTGAGCCGTACTCGCTGCGGGCGATCCCGCAGGTGGTCGGCGCCGTACGGCACACCCTCTACCAGGCGGTGTCCACCTTGGAGACCGAGCTGAACTCCGCCTGCGACGACGTGTTGTTCTTCGAGGACCGGCAGGTGTTCCACGGGGCGAACGGGCACGGCCAGCCGGTCGCCTTCGCCATGGACTTCGTGACGATCTCGCTGGTCCAGCTGGGCGTCCTGGCGGAGCGGCAGCTGCATCATGTGCTCACCGTGGGACCTGGCGCCGGGCTGCCCGAACAGCTCGTCCTCACCGATCCCGTACTGCACCACGGGTTCGCCGGGGCCCAGTACCCGGCGGCCGCGCTGGTGGCCGAGAACCGCACCATCAGTCCGGCGAGCACGCAGGCGGGCGGTTCCGGCGCTGGCCAGGACGTGGTCAGCATGGGGCTCGTCGCGGTGCGCGGCGCGCGCAGGGTGCTGGAGAACAACTACCGGATTCTCGCCGTGGAGTTGCTCGCGGCGGCCCAGGCGGTGGACGCGGCGCGGCGGTTCGACGAGCTCAGCCCCTCGGCGCAGGCGGCCTGTGACGCGGTGCGGTCGCTGGTGCCGCCGCTCGGCGTGGACCGTTCCATGGCCGGGGACATCGAGCTGATCGCGGCGGCCCTGTCGCGTGGCGAACTCCTGCGCGCGGTCGCCCAGTACGGGGGCGTCGTACCTCGGTGAGCAGGCGTACGGCAATGAGCAGGCGTACCGCGATCAGCAGGCGTACGGCGATGAGTAAAGGGAGGCAGAGCATGAGCGAGGCACGCCGACAAGCCCCGTGGCCAGGACGGGACCCATGGCCAGACGACGGTCCACGGCCGGGAGGCGACGGCGGCGCGCCCGCCGAGCCCGCCGAGCCCATCAAGCCCATCAAGCCCATCGAGACGACGCCGACCGCGGCGGTGCTCGCCAGCGCGGCGTCGGCCTCGCACGCGTACACGGCGGCCGCCGCGCAGAGCGCCGCGACGGCGCTGGTGCGGATGTTCATGGAGCAGGGCGTGTTCGGGCTCGACGTGCTGACCGCGGCGGAGGCCGTCGAGGCCGATGCCGAGGCCCGTGCCGGTTCCGGTTCCGGTTCCGGTTCCGGTGCCGGTGCCGGTGCCGTCGTCGCGCCGACGCAGGTCCCCGAGCCGACCACCTGGGAGCGGGCCCGTTCCGCGGTGGCCCTGGCGGAGCGGCGCCGTACGTCAGGCGCGGCGACGAGGGAGCCGGACGTCACCAGTGTGCGGCTGATGGGCGACATCGTCGGCTCGGCGGGGCCGTCCGCGTCGGTGCGTTCCCTGTCGCGCGGCCTTGGGGCCGCGTCGACGGCACGCGCGGCCTGAGGAGGGTGTGACGGTGAAGCCTGTCGTCAGAGCGGTACTGCGCGGCGCGCTGAAGGACGTACGGCATGTGCGGGCCGTTCCCCCGGACTCCGCCGACGGCCTGGTGTCGCGGGTGTACGCGCAGCTGGAGCGGGATTTCGGCGTCCTCGCGCCGCCGGTGGCCCTGCACTCGCCCGCTCCCCCGGCGCTCGCCGCGGCCTGGATGCTGCTGCGCGAGACCCTGCTGGTCGAGGGCCGCGTGGCACGGCGGGCCAAGGAGGTGGTGGCCACCGAGGTGTCCCGCGCCAACGACTGCCCGTACTGCGTCGACGTCCACCAGGCGACGCTGGGTACGCTGCCGCCGCCCCGGCACGCGTCCGGCAGCGCCGCCACGGCCGCCACCGCCGACATCGCGGCCTGGGCGCGCGCGAGCGGCCTGCGCCCGGAAGCAGAACCGGGGCTGGGGCTGGGGCAGGGACAGGGACAGGAGCAGAGGCAGGAGCAGGGGCAGAGGCAGGGGCTGAGCGCGCCGCCGCCGTTCGCGGCCGATGCCGCGCCCGAGATCTACGGTGTGGCGCTCGTCTTCCACTACATCAACCGCATGGTCCACCTGTACCTCGCCGACTCCCCGGTGCCCGACCAGGCGCCCGGATTCCTGCGCGGCACGATCCTGCGTACGGCGGCCAAGGCCATGCGGCCCGCGGACGAAGGCCCCCTGTCGCCGGGTGCGTCGCTCGCGCTGCTGCCGCCCGCGCGGCTGCCCGCCGAGCTGGGCTGGGCGCGCGGCAACCCTCACGTGGCCGACGCGCTCGGCCGGGCGGTGGCGACGGTGTCCGACGGTGCGCGCTGGGTGCCCACGGGCGTACGGGAGTCGGTCGAGGCGCGCCTCGACCGGTGGGACGGACGTCCGCCCGGTCTCGGCCGGGCCTGGCTCGACGGGGCACTCGCGGACCTGCCGCCCGCCGACCGGCCGACCGCGCGGATCGCCCTGCTGACCGCGTTCGCTCCGTACCAGGTCACGGACCCGGACATCGCGGCCTTCCGGGAGCGGCACCCCGACGACCGGGAACTGGTCGAGCTGACGTCCTGGGCCGCGCTCTCGGCCGCCGTGTGCGTGGGCGGCCGGTTCGCCGCCGATGGCCGCGGCCAGGCCTCAGGCCAACGGGGTCAACCGGCGTAGCGGCTGACCCCGTCGCCCACCCGGCGGATCACTCCGGGTCGGCGGCGCCGCCGAGGTCCACACCGGACTCGACCGCCGCGATGAGCCCCTCGACCGCCGTCATGCCCTCCGCGTACTCCTGGCCTGCGAGCAGTACGTACTCGTCGGCGCGGCCCTGGGCCGCGAGCAGTGCCGCGCGGCCGTCGTTGCCGAGGCGCAGCAGCCGGTCCGCCGTCGCCGAACCGTCGCTGGTGTAGTCGCGCAGCTCCCGTGCGGCCGCGGCGAGTTCACTCGCGACGCGCTCGACGACGTCGGCCACGGCCTCGGGGTTCTGGGTGAAGATGTCGCTCCACAGCCGCGCGTCGCTGCCCGCGATACGGGTCGTGTCCCGCAGGCCGCCGCCCGCCAGAGCGAGGATGTCCGCGTCGACCCTGGTGAGCTGCGCGGCGAGTGCGGAGGCGACCAGCTGCGGGGCGTGCGAGACGGCGGCCACCGCCGTGTCGTGCTCCTCGGGTGTCATGTCGCGGCGGCGCGCCCCGCAGAGCGTCACCAGCGCGCCGACCGCTTCGAGCGCCCCCGGCTGAGCCGTGGGGTACGGGCACAGGATCCAGGGCCGCCCGACGAACAGGTCCGCGTCGGCGGCGGCGGGCCCGGACTGCTCCCGGCCCGCCATGGGGTGTCCGGGCACATAGCCCATGAGGTCGCTGCCCCGTACCTCCGCCTCGGCCCAGATGAGGTCCTTGACCCCGGCCACGTCGGTGTAGACGTAGCCGAGTCCGCGGGCCTGCGCCTCGGCCAGGGCGTCCACGACGGAGGACGGCGGGGTGGCGATCACCACGAGGTCCGCGGGCGGCTGACGCGGGTCCAGCTCACGGCCCGCCCCCATCAGCCGGGCCTGCGCCAGGGCGTCGGCGTCACGGTCTATGAGGAAGACCTCGACGCCGGCGCGGGTCAGGGCGAGGCCGATGGACGTGCCGATCAGGCCACAGCCGATCACGGTCACTCGGCGGAGGAGGGTGTCGTTCACGGCGTCTCCCTTGGTGGACTTCTGGATCGCGGCGGCAGCGGGGCTGTACGGGCGGGGGTGCGGGGGGTGCGGGGTACGCGGTATGTGCGGGCGCTCATCAGCGGGTGTGGTCGAACTGGCCGGGGGTGCGGCCTTCGCCGTGGGGGCCGCGGTAGGCCTGGGCGATGTCGAGCCAGGCGTCGGCGTGTTGGCCGGTGGCGGTCAGGGCGAGGTCGTCACGGTGACGGCGGCGGGTGACCAGGAGGCAGAAGTCGTGTGCGGGGCCGGTGATGACCTGGTCGGTGTCGGCGGGGCCGATCGTCCAGATCTCGCCGGAGGGCGCGGTCAGTTCGTAGCGGAACTGCTCGCGGGGCGGGGTGACGCCGTGGGCTTCGTAGCCGAAGTCACGGGTCAGCGCGGCGAAGTTCACCAGGTGCAGCAGCCGGTCGGTGGGCTCGCGGCGTATGCCGAGGGCGTCGGCGATGTCCTGGCCGTGGCCGAACAGTTCCATGATGCCCGCGCAGGCCAGGACCACCGGCGGCAGCGGGTTCACCAGCCACGGCACCACCTGCCCCTCCGGCACCGACCCCAGCGCCCGCACCGACGCCTCCCCCAGCGCCCGGAAACGCGCCAGCAGCTCCCTGGGCGGGAAGGCGTTGAACTGCTTCAGGGCCGCGTCGACAGCCCCGTCGAAGTCCTGCCCGGCTGAGGCGGTGACCGCCCGGAACTTCTCCGGCTCGGCGGCCGCGCTGCGGGCCAGCTCGAAGATGAACGTCAGATGCGCGATCTGGTCAGCCACACTCCAGCCCGGCGCCGGGGTCGCCTTCTGCCACGCCGTCTCGTCCAGATCGGCGACCAGAGCGGCTACCTCGTCGATGTCAGCGGCCAGGTCCTTGAGGACGTCGTTCACAGCAGTCATCACATTCTCCTTCAGCTGGTTTCGTGCGAGAGGTTGGGTTGTTTGACGCAACTCACTGGGCGTGAAAAGGAAGAGGGGGTCAGGCGGTGTGTCCGGCCAGGGAGCGCACCCGTGTCGCGTACGGCTCCAGGGCCTGGGCCAGCGCGTCGGGGATCATCGCCGGGACCGTCGCGGTGTTCGGGCCCCGCATACACGCGATCCGCTGCCTGCCCCGCGCCACCAGCGTCTCCCCGCCGCCCCCGCCGTCCCCGTCGATCTTCACGTAGTCGAACGTGAACTCCAGCTGCGTCTGGCCCAGCTCCGACAGCCGCATCCGGATCGACAACTCGTCGAACGCCGTGATCTCCGCGAAGAACTCACAGTCCACCTTCAGCGTGAACAGCTTCAGATCGTCCTGCACCTCCGCCAGCACCGCCGGAGCCTGCTCCTTCAAGAACAACTCCCGACAACGCCCCTGCCACCGCAGATAGTTCACGTAATACACATTCCCCACCAGATTCGTCTCCTCGAAACCCACACAGTGGCGGTACTCGAAGTAGTCAGACATCACACTCACCTCTCGGTCGGGGTTTCATGAAGCAACTCACTGGGCTGAAGAGCAGCCCGAAGTGGTTCCTCGCTCGGAGGAGTCGGAACCACCTGGGGCGTGTCGTGCTGACGTGCTGGCGTACGCGTTACTTGGCGGCGAGCTGGGGCACCAGCGGCAGGACGTTCCTGCGGGCGCTGCGGGCGCCGTCGGGTGCGGGCGCCCCGTAGGTCACGGGGACGCCTCGGTCGCGGGCGGCGCGCACGATGCCGGGGATGGCGCGTTCGGCGAGTGCCGCGATGGTCATGGCCGGGTTGACAGTCAGGGCACCGGGGACGGACGAACCGTCGGTGACGAAGATTCCGGGGTGGCCGCGCAGTTCGTTGCGGTCGTCGAGTGCGGAGGTGTGCGGGTCGTCTCCCATGCGGCAGGAGGCGAGCGGGTGCACCGTGTAGGCGCCCACCAGGTCGTTGGTCCAGGGCATCACCCTGGCCAGGCCGTCCTTCTCCAGGATCTCCTTGACCTCGGCGTCGGACTTGTGCCAGGCGCTCCAGGTGTTGGGGGTCGGGTCGTATCTGAGGCTGCCGCGGCCGAGCATCTGCTGTGAGATGCGGTGGGCGTTGCCGGTGGCGGGGGGCGGTCCGAAGACGCCTTCGTTGTCGTCCTCGATCATCGTGAAGATCGTGAGCCAGGAGGTCCAGCGTTCGAGGATCTCCTTCTTCTGGCGGCCGAACCAGGTCGGCCCGGTGGCGTCGGGCGCCTGGGCGAGTATCGTGCCCAGGCCGGGCGGGAAGTAGAGCTGTTCCAGGGAGTAGCGGGAGTACTCGGGAAGCGAGCCGTCGAGCCGGTCCCAGCTGGCGACCGTGGGGCCCTTGCCGATCGCGTTGGCGGCGTAGGCCAGTCCGTTGCCGCGGTCCAGGCCGAGGAGTTCGGCGGCCTTGCCCTCGTTGATGATGGCCGTGTTGAGCCGTTCGCCGTTGCCGGAGAAGTAGCGTCCCACCGCGCGGGGCATGGTGCCGAGCGCGGCCTCGCTGCGTTGCAGGATCACCGGTGTGGCGCCCGCTCCGGCCGCCATCACGACGACCTTCGCCTCGATCGTGCCGCTGCCCTGGTGGATGCGGTAGTCCTCGTCGTGGACGATGTCGTAGTGCACGCGGTAGTCGCCGTCCGGTGTGCGTGCGATGTGCTGCACCTCGTGCAGCGGGCGTATGCGCGCGCCGTGGGCGAGTGCCGCCGGAAGGTAGTTGAGCAGCAGGGACTGCTTCGCCTCGAAGCGGCAACCGGCCATCATGAAGTTGCAGTTGACGCACTTGGCGTTGTCGATGGCGGCTGGCAGGGGGTTGGCGGTGCGTCCGGCGTGGTCGCAGGCCGCTGCCCACAGGCCGCCGGAGTAGCTGACGTCGCTCCATTCCTGCTGGGTGATGTTCAGGGACTCGGCGACCCGGTCGTACCAGGGGTCGAGGGTGTCGCGGTTGACCGACGACGGCCACATCCGCCGTCCGATGCTGCCGTGCCGCTCGAAGACGAAGCGCGGCGCTCTCGGCATGGCGGCGAAGTAGACGACGCTGCCGCCGCCGACGCAGTTGCCGCCCAGAACGCTCATCCCGTCGCCGACCGTGAAGTCGAAGGCTCGGGTGTAGGACGAGCCAAGCTGGTAGTCGTGCTCGAAGTCCTCGCTGGCCAGCCACGGTCCGCGCTCTAGGATCGTGACCTTCGCGCCGCCGGCGGCCAGGTGGTACGCGGCGATCGCGCCGCCGAAGCCACTGCCGATGACGAGGACGTCGGTACGTTCCACGGTGCTGCTCATGCCGGGCTCCCAGTGGGCGTCGTGTCGGGGTGCACGCGGGCGAGTTGACGCCCGTAGCCGAAGTCCGTGAAGCGCCACAGGCCGTCCGGATCGGGCTTGCTGATCCCCATGGCCGTCAGACCGGGGTGGCCGTCCTCAAGCGCCTGCACGGTCGGCAGGTGGGCCGCCGAGTCGAAGGCCATGTTGCAGAAGAGCGCGAGCATCACCCAGAACTCCTTCTCCGGGTGTCCTGGCGCGGTCAGCCGCTGGATGAGCTGCGCCCGGTCGGGGTAGTCGAGGGCCACGAAGGGCGGCACCCGCGGGTCGAGGGCGAGGCCCTTGTCTTCCGCGTAGGTCTCGGTGTGGCCGTTGAGCAGCTCGGCCAGTTCGTCGAGGCCGTCGTGGATGCCGGTGGCGTCCCAGGCGATGAGGTCCAGCGCGCCTGCCTGGACCGCGCCGCCGCCGGTGGCGACACCGGCGATCGCGCGGTCTTCGGGCCAGCGCTTCTCTCCGGGAACGATGGTGTCCGCGTACGCCTCCAGGGTCATGGTGCGGTGTTCGCCGCCGAGCGCCACATTTTCCTTGTGAGTAGTCAACTCGACCTCCATTCGGCTGGTTTGAAGCGGGGCGCCCTTGCGGCGTGAAAGAACGTTATGGCGCAGTGTCGTGTTCAAGCAACTGGCCTAGGTCGGCATGCGAACGGCATGAACTATCCAGAGTCGAAGCGTCGCTTTCGGGAGGTACTCCGCTGTCGCGACAACGCCGTTAGGCTCGGTATCCGAACTCGTTTCACACAGTCGAACGCGACGTTCTGATCTTCCTTCTGATCTTTCTTCCGACGCTCCTTCGACACATCCGTATGCGGAAGCTCATCTCGGTCTCACGCATGGGGGAATCTTGAAAAGCGAGGGCGATTCACAGGCCGGGCCACAGCACTTCACGCAGCGCGTGCGCATCGACGCGCTGATGCCCGCGGACTCACCGCGGCTGCACGGCATCGACAAGGCGCATGTGCGGCGGCTCGCGGCCGTGCACACGGCTCTGCCGCCGGTGCTCGTGCACCGCTCCACGCTGCGCGTGGTCGACGGCATGCACCGCGTCCGGGCCGCGCAGCTGCTGGGCGCCGACACGGTCGAGGTCCAGTTCTTCGACGGCACCGACGAGCAGGCGTTTCTGCGTTCGGTGACCGCGAACATCACGCATGGCCTGCCGCTTTCGGTGGCCGAGCGGAAGACGGCCGCGGGGCGCATCCTCGCCTCTCAGCCGGAGCTGTCGGATCGGGCGGTGGCCTCGTATGTGGGGATCGACGCGAAGACCGTCGCCTCGGTACGGGTGTGTTCAGCCGCGGGATCTCCCCCTCTGAACGCCCGTAAGGGGGCGGACGGCAGGGTGCATCCCCTGGACCGCACCGCCGAGCGGATGCACGCGGCCGAGCTGATGACGCGGAACCCCGATCTGCCGCTGCGCGCTGTGGTGCGGGAGACCGGGCTCTCGCTCGGCACCGCGCACGATGTGCGGCGGCGGCTGAGGCGTGGTGAGGACCCGGTTCCGCCCAGTCGGCACCGCGACGCGGGGCGCGCGGAGCGTGCCGCGCGGTCGGCGGGCGCCGGGACGTCGGGGGCACCCGGAGCGTCGGGGGCACCCGGTACCCACGGCGCTCCCGGCGCTCCCGGCGCGCCCGGCGCTCCCGGCGCGCCCGGTGCCTGCGGTGTACCTGGCGCTCCCAGTGCCCACGGTGGACCTGGGGTCTCTGGCGCTCCCGGCTCCCCGGACTCCCCTGGCGTCCCCGGCTCCCCTGGCGCTCCTGGTGTTCCTGGCTCCCCCGGCACCCCCGGCACCCCCGGTACCCCCGGCTCCCTCGGTGCTCCTAGTGCCCCTGGTGCACCGGATGCCCCTGGCACCCCCGGCGCACCCGACCCCCAGGCCTCCCCAGGCCGCATAGGCGGCGCGGGCGTACGCGGTGCGGGCGCAGGCGACGCGAGCGCAGGTGGGCGGGTTCGAGGGGCCGGGCTGCCGCGGTCGCGTGGGCCGTTGGACACGCTGCGCCGCCTCGCCAACGACCCCTCGCTACGGCACAGCGACTCCGGGCGGGACTTCATCCGCTGGTTCCACACCCACTTCATCGTCGACGAGGCCTGGCAGAAACGCGTGGCCGCCGTCCCCCCGCACGCCACCGAGTCCGTCGCCGACCTCGCCCGGCACTGCGCCGACGCCTGGCGGCGGTTCGCCGACGACATGGCCCGGCGCAAGCACGCGGACTCGGCCCAGTTCACCGAAATCGAGGCGACTCAGCCAACTCGGCGTTGACACCCCGCCGTCCCAGGGAGATAGGGAGATACGGTGACCACGAACACGATCGAGCATGCTGTCCGCCGAGTCATCCGTTATATGCACGTCAACCTCGGGCAGGATCTGACGATCGACGACATGGCCCGCACCGCCATGTTCAGCAAATTTCACTTCACTCGATTCTTCCGGGAGACGACGGGAACGTCTCCGGGGCGTTTTCTTTCCGCGTTGCGCATCCAGGAAGCGAAAAGGCTGTTGATCGAGACGGAGTTCAGCGTCGCCGATATCAGCAGCCAGGTCGGCTACAGCAGCGTCGGCACCTTCAGTTCCCGCTTCAAGGCGTGCGTCGGTCTCTCCCCTAGCGCCTATCGCGAACGCGGCGGCGTCACCCAGCGCTTCCCCGTGGGGTCCACCGGGTCCACCGCGGTGGCCCAGAGTCTCTCGCTGCGCGGCCGGATCGTGTTGCCGCCCGAGACGGCGCCCGGCCGGGTCTTCGTCGGCCTGTTCCCGAGCTGTGTGCGCCAGGGCAGGCCGGTGCGCTGGACGGTGCTCGACGGCCCCGGACCCTTTGAACTGCGCGACGCCCCGAACGGCACCTGGCACATCCTGGCGCACTCCGTTCCGTACGGGCACGAGGACGGGCATGAGGGCGGGCTTTTCGGCCGGGGCACCGCCGATGTCCTGTCCGTCGGCCGCTGTGGTCCGGTCACGGTCCGCCCCGGCGCGCTCCTGAAGCCCGCCGAGATCTCGCTGCGCCCCCAGGACGCGCTGGACCCGCCCGTACTGCTGGCCCTCCTGGACGTGGACGCCGCCACGGCGAAGAACCAGAGGAACCAGAGGTATCAGAGGAACCAGAGGGACCAGTTCACACGGTGACGCGCCCGGCGCACGGCGAGGGCCGACCACGGAGCAGCGTGGTCGGCCCGGTCAGTCAGGCCGTCAGGTCACCGGGGCCACCGTCATGGGCAGCCCCCCGCGCATCCGCAGCGACAGCATCGGCTCCGCGACCGCGTCATGGCCCGGTACCGTGCGCAGCTCCAGGTCGCGGGTGAGCAGGGCGGTCACGAAGACGGCCTCCATCATGCCGAGGTTGCTGCCCACGCAGAACCGCGGCCCCGCGCCGAAGGGGATATAGGCGTACCGCGGCCGGTCGGCGACCCGGTCGGGCTCGAACCGGTCGGGGTCGAACCGCTCGGGGTCGTCCCACAGCGCGGGGTTGCGGTGCAGGACGTAGGGGCAGACCAGGACGTCCGCCCCGGCCGCCACGTGGTAGCCGCCGACCTCGTCGTCGACCTGCGCGACCCGCGGCAGCACCCACACCGGCGGGTAGAGCCGCATGGCCTCCTGCACCACCCTCGTGGTGTAGGTCAGCCCGTGCAGGTCCGCCAGGCCGGGGGTGCGCTCGCCCAGTACGGCCACGGCCTCCGCGCGGACCCGCGCCCGCGCCTCGGGGTGCCGGTCGAGCAGGTGCAGCACCCAGCCCAGGGTGCTCGCCGTCGTCTCGTGCCCGGCGAGCAGCAGGGTGATCAGCTCCTCGCGCAGCCGCTGGCGGGCCAGCCGGGGGTCCGGCAGTTCGCGCGACCGGAGGATCATCAGGGCCAGGGCGTCGTCGTCGCCGGGCGCGCCGTCGGCCAGGCGCGCGGCCCGGTCGGACACCAGCCGGTCGGCGACGGCGTGCAGCTCCCGGCGCGCCCGCCTGAAGCGCCGCTGTCCCGGCGTGGGCAGCGCGCTCGGCACCAGGCCCTGGGTGACCATCTCGAACATGGCGTGGTCCTGTACGACCTCGAAGGAGTGGGCGATCGAGTCGTACGCGCCGAGGTCGCTGTCGAGCAGCGAGCGGCCGAGCACGCCGAGGGTGAGTCCGGTGACCTCGTGCAGGACGTCGACCGGGCCGCCGCCTTCGCAGCGGCGCAGCAGGGCGACCAGCTTGGCCGCCTCCTCGGCCACCACGTCGGCCTGCCGGTTGATCCGGCCGGGTTTGAACGCGGGCTGCACGGCGCGGCGTTGGGCCCGCCACAGTTCGCCCTCGCTGGTCAGCAGTCCGTCGCCGAGCACTCGCCGCGACTCCGCCAGGCCGATGCCCTTGTGGTAGTCGGCGGCGTGGTCGGCGAGTATGTGCTTGGCGTAGTCGGGGCGGTTGAAGACGTAGAGCTTCTTCGGCCCCATGGAGACCCGCACCGCGTCGCCCAGCGCGGCCGCGTCCCGCATCAGCGCCAGCCGGTCCGTCGCCAGTTTCCTGAGCAGTCCGGGCAGGGCCCTGGCCGGGGGTCCCGGCGGGTGCGCCGTCATGCCGCCGTGCCCTTGGCCGGTTCGGGCGGCGCCTGCCGGAACGTGCCCTTGTGGAACAGCACGGAGTCGCGCTTCGGCTGGTAGTCGGCGGCCAGCACCTTGCCGAGGAACAGGGTGTGGTCGCCGCCGTCGTACGACTGCCACCGCTCGCACTCGAAGTGGGTGACGGCGCCTGCGATCAGCGGTGCGTCGCCCGCGCGTCCCGGCAGCCAGCCGACGGCGTCGAACTGCTCCGCGCCCATGGGGCGTGAGCGGTCGGCGAAGTGCCGTGCCACGTACTCCTGTCCGGCGGCCAGCACCGACACCGAGAAGGTGGGCGACTGGTCGAGGCTGCTGTGCATGATGGCGTCCTTGCCGACGCAGATGAGGATCAGCGGCGGTTCGAGTGAGACCGAGGTGAACGAGTTCGCGGTCATGCCCCGCGGGGCGCCCCCGCCGACGGTCACCACGGTGACCCCGGTGGGGAACGTCCCGAACGCCGCGCGCAGTTGCTTCTTGTCCTCCAGGTCGACGGTATGTGTCGCCGGGGCGATCAGTAGGGTCATGTCTGCCTCCCTGCCAGCGGCCGGGGTCCGGCCGCTGTGTAGGGCGCCAGCGCCCGCGCCAGCGCGTCGGGGATCAGGGCCGGTACGGCGGACGACTCCGGACCGCGCATACAGGCGAGCCGCTGTCCGCCCCGCGCCACCAGCGTCTCTTCGCCGTCCGTGACCTTCACGTAGTCGAACGTGAGGCTGAGTTCGGTGTGGCCCAGGTGGTCCACACGCATCCGGACGGACAACTCGTCGAGTGCGGTGACTTCGGCGAAAAGCTCGCACTCGACCTGGAGCGTGAGCAGGTTCAGCCCGCCCTGCGGGGCGTCGAGCGCGCCGGGTTCCAGGCGGCTGAGGAACAGCTCCTGGCAACGCTCCTGCCAGCTCAGGCAGTCCACGTAGTCGGCCGCGCCGGTCAGGTCGGTCTCCGCGAAGGACACCTGGTGCCGGTACTCGAAGTAGTCCGCGTGGCCTGTGGAGTTGCCGGAGTTCGCGTTTCCCGCGCATTCCGCGCGGTCCGTGTAGTCCGCCATGGTTACTCCCGCCTCGCCGAGGTCGTCGTACCGTCGTCGGCGAGTACGGCGAACACGGCCGGTTCCAGTGCGCTGCGCAGCGCGGTGACGAACGTCGCGATCCGCAGCTCGCCGGCGGTGAGGACCACCCAGTTGGCCTTGCCCCCTGGGGCGAGGGTGAGCGGCGTCCCGGTGGTGAGTCCGGCCTTCTTCAGGCATTCGACGGCGCTCCACACGCGGGTCGCGGCGGTGTCCGGCGTCTCTCCGGTCTCCTGCGCGACGAGCGCGGCGAGCGGGGCGTGTTCGCCGAGCAGGCCCGCCCAGTCGGCTTCGGCGCGGATGTTGACCGCCTCGACGTCGCAGGCCACGGTCCGCTCGGCGGTGTCCGCGACGGTCGCGAGCGTGACGCCCAGGCCGTGGGCCGCCGACATCGGTCGGCCGCCCGCCAGTTCGGGACGCCCGTCGGGGCGGTAGCGGATCTGGTCGGGCTGCCCGATGGCGCGCTGTACGGCGGCCAGGGTGCTGGCCCGGCGTTCCTCGGCGCTCTCGCCCTCGTAGGGCTCGACGGCCACCGAGACGTGCGCGCCGAGCACCTCCTCGACGGCGCGCTCCAGGTAGGAGCCGAGCAGCGGCGGCACCCACGGCCCCGCGCCGTCGGTCTTGCGTACGGCGTGCAGGGTGAGGCCGTCCCAGCGTTCGACGGGGGTGCCGTCGGGGGTGCGTACCACGATGTCGTACACATAGGTGTCGCCGTCGCGGGAGCGCTCGGTGGCGCAGTAGCGCAGCTCGTCACCGGCCGCGGCGTCCGCGCCGAGCGGGTAGAGCCGCTCGATGCCCGACGGCAGCAGGGTGGCGTCGGGCACGCACACCTGGTTGCCGTGCATCAGGGCGTCGCGCATGCCCGGATCGGCGAGCAGCAGCGTGCCGGGCAGGAAGCCCGCGAACCAGCCGTCGGGGGCCTTCAGCGTCACGTCCGCGTCCACGTGCCGGGCGGCGGCCCGGTGGAAGCGGCGCAGCCGGTGGAAGCGGTCGCCCTGGAAGTTGACGCCGCCGTAGAGGTCGGTCGCCGGATCCAGCGGGGCGGCCGGGACGGCGGGGTCGACCTGCTCGGGCGGGCCGTCGGGGACGGCGGTCTCGCCGTAGACGAGGCGGGCCCGGAAGTGCTCGGCGACGAACCCGGTCTCTTCGGCGTGCAGGGCCACGTCCACGGTGTCGGGGCCGGTGACGGCGGCGGCCACCCGGACGCGGGTGGTGCCGCCCGGCGGTACGACGATGGGTCGCAGGAACTCGACGCCTTCGAGTACGGGCACGCCGCTCCAGCCGGTGGCGGCGGACGCGACCTGGGTCATCGCCTCCATGCCGACCACCGCGGGCAGCAGCAGGTTGCCGTCCAGGAGGTGGTCGGCCAGGTAGGGGTCGGTGCCGGAGTTCAGCTCGACCTCGGTGACCAGTTCGACGCCGTGGTAGCGCACCAGCGGGGTGCCGGTGAAGCGCAGCAGCGGCAGCGGCGGCAGGTCGCGGCGTACGGTCTCGATGCCTTCCGTACGGCCGCTGATGACCGAGATCACCGGCGCGTCCGGGTCGTTGACCAGGCGCAGCAGGATGTCGACGCCCTGGTCGGGGGTGACGGGGACGATGCCTTCGCGGGACAGCGACTCGACGACGGAGAGCTTCTCGCCCATGCCGACGCCGGACCAGACCGACCACTCCATGCACAGGGCACGGCAGCCGGGGTTGTCGCGGGCGACGCGTTCGGTGAGGTCGGCCAGCCACTCGTTGGCGGTGGCGTAGTGCGCCTCGCCGCGCAGTCCGGCGCGGCCGATGATGGACCCGAAGGTGACGAGCAGCTTCAGCCGGTCCTCGCCGACGGCGTCGAGTACGGTGCGCAGCCCGTCGACCTTCGGGGCGAAGGTGGCGCGGACGGTGTCCATGCCGAGGCCGGTGAGCGCGGCTGGCTCGTTGCGGCCCGCGCCGTGCAGCAGCGCGGTGACCGGGCCGAGCCGGTCGGTGAGTTCGGCGACGGCCGAGCGTACCCGGTCGGGGTCGGTGACGTCGGCGCTGGCGTAGGCGACCGTGACGCCGCTGTCGGCCATGCGCGTGAGGTTCGCGGCGAGGTCGGCGTCCCGGTCGGGGTCGGAGCGGCCGATGACGGCGAGGCGCGCGCCGCTGTCGCGGGCGACGGCGAGCGCGCACTCGGCGGTGATGCCCTTGCCGCCGCCGGTGACGAGCAGGACGTCGTCGGCGCCGATGGCGCGTTCGGTGCGCGCGGCGGCCACCGGCAGCGCCCGCAGGGTCGGCACGGTGCGCACGCCGTCCGCGTCGTAGCGGGTCTCGGTGAAGCGGGTGGTCGCGGCGACCTCGGCGACGACCCGGCCGACGGCGTCAGCGGACGCCGGGGTGTGCACGATGGTCGTCTTCAGGTGGGGTGCCTCCTGGTGCAGGGTCTTGGCGAGTCCGGCCGCGCCGCGGCCGGACTGGACGAGGACGAAGCGGCGGTCGCGGTCGCCGGAGAGGGCGTCCTTGGCGCCGCTGAGGGCCCGCTCGATGTGGTCCGCCGGGCAGTCGGCGGCGAGGCAGACCAGCACGCCGGAGCCGACCCGCGCGCTCTCCAGGGCCTGCTTGAGGTCCTGTGCGAACGGGTGGGCGGCGTCGGCGAACAGCTCCCAGCCGCCGTTGTCCTGGCCTCCCGCGGCCGGTCCGACGGGCAGTTCGTCGTGGTCGACGGAGAAGGCGCGCGCCCAGGCGGCGGCCCCGGTGACCAGGGCGGGCGCTGAGCCTCCCGGCTGGCCGGTGTCGGCCAGCGACTCCAGGGCCTCGGCGAGCTGGGCGACCGTGGCGGTGGCGAAGTTGGTCGGTACATGCGCGGCGCCCAGGCCGAGCTTGGTCGCGGCCTGGTTGACGATCTGGCCGACCGTGATGGAGCTCATGTGCAGGTCGTCCAGGAGGCTGCTGTCGACGGAGACCAGCTCGGGCGGCAGTTCGGCGCGCTCGGCGACCAGGGCCCGCAGCACGTCGAGCGGCGAGCCGTCCGCCGAGTCGCCCGCGGTCTGCCCCCCGGCGTCCGGGTCCGCGGTGGCGTCGGCGTCGGCGGTCCGCGGCCGTGCGGCGGGCAGGTCGACGGTCGGGGCCGACTCGCAGGGGCTGGCCAGGAAGCTCAGTTCGGCGCCGATCTCCAGCGGCCGGGTCAGCCGGTCGCGGAACAGCCGCTCGTGCATCAGCGGTGCGCCGATGACGTAGGCGGCTCCTACCACACCGAGCAGCGACCGAAGCGACTCATCATCGGAATTGAGTGCGACGGCCGGTACGTCGGCGGAGGCGGCGGCGAGTGCGGTGAGCACCCGGCCGGGGCCGACCTCGACGAACAGGTCGACGTCGGCGGCCGCTTCCTGGACGGCCTGGGTGAACAGGACCGGGTCGGTGATCTGCTGGCGCAGCACCTTGGGCAGGTCCGCGTCGTCCGGTAGCTCGGCGCCGGTGACCGTGGACAGCACCCGGCGCTCCACGGTCTGGAAGTCCGTGTCGGCGAGCCACTGGCCGAAGGAGTCGGCCGCCGGTGCGACCAGCGGGGAGTGGAAGGCGTGCGAGACCGCGAGCCGGGTGCAGGTGACGCCCGCCCGCGCGGCCCTGGCCGTCACCGTCTCGATGTCGTCGACGGGTCCGGCCACCACGGTCTGTTCGGGGCCGTTGTATCCGGCGATGACGACGGGCAGCCCGTCGGTGAGCGCGGTGACCCGTTCGGGCCCTGCCGCGAGGGACGCCATGGTGCCGGATGCGCTGTGCTCGGCCATGGCCCGGCCGCGTTCGCGGGCGGCCTCCAGCAGGGTCGTGGCGTCCAGCGCGCCCGCCCAGTGCAGGGCGGAGAGTTCGCCGAGGCTGTGGCCGACGGCGACGTCCGCCTCCAGGCCCAGGTCCCGCAGGACCGCGAGGCCCGCCGTCGAGCCGGTGACGATCCGCGGCTGGGCCACGTCGGTGGCGACCATGTCGCCGGTCGTGGGCAGCCCGGCGCGGTCGTACACCTCGGCGGCTTCGGTGAAGCGGCGGCGCAGCGCGCCGCCTCCGGTGCCCTGTCCCGAGCCCTGGCCGGGGAACAGGAAGCCGATCCTGGCCTCCCGCTCGGCGGTGCCGAGGAACACGCGCCCGTCGGCGGTGAGCGAGCCGGCGGTGAGCGGGGCGGTTTCGTCCGCGTCGATGGCGTCGGTCAGCTGGCGCAGCCGCGTCACGGCGTCCTGGGGTGAGGTCACCACGGCGGCCGCGCGGTGCGGCAGGTCCCGCAGTTCGCGCTGGAGTACGGCGGCGAGGTCGGAGATCTGCGCGTACGACAGCTGCTCGGCGTAGTCGGCGACCTGGCTGATCCGCTCGCGCAGCGCGGCGGGCGACTCGCCGTCCAGCAGGAGCAGTTCGCTGTCCTGGAGGGAGCTGGCCAGGGTGGTGGCGCGGCGGCTGAGCGGGGTGCGTCGCTTGCCCGGCAGCTGTTTGTCGAGGACGACGTGGGTGTTGATGCCGCCGAAGCCCATGGCGGTGATCCCAGCGCGGCGGGCCTCGTTCTTGGGCCAGGCTTCGGCCTTGCGCAGCACCCGCAGGGTGGCCTGGTCGTCGGTGAGCAGTTCGTGCGGGTCGACGCAGCCGATCGCGGGCGGCAGCATTCCGGCGTCCACGGCCATGGCGGCCTTGATGAGTCCGGCGACCCCGGCGGCGGCCTTGGTGTGGCCGATCATGCCCTTGATGGAGCTGATGGCGGCCGTGGGCGCGTCGGGAGCGGCCTCGGCGCGGGCGCCCATGATGGCCTGGAGTTCGGTGGCGTCGCCGACCTGGGTGCCGGTGCCGTGGCCCTCGAACAGCGGGACGGTGCCGATGCCGAACCCGGCCCGGTCGTAGGCGCGGGTGAGGGCGAGCTGGTAGCCGCTGACCTCGGGGCGGGTGATGCCGCCCTGGCCGTCGGACGCCACGCCCCAGCCCGCGACGCTCGCGTAGACGCGGTGCCCGGCGGCGACGGCGTCCTCCTCGCGCATCAGGACGACCATGCCGCAGCCCTCGCCCGGCCAGAAGCCGTTGGAGCCGCGGTCGTAGAGCCGCATCTCGCGCTGGGCGAGCGCCCTGGTCTTGGCGAAGCCGATGATCTCGAACGGGTCGATGGACAGGTCGACGCCGCCGGCGACGGCGACGTCGAGGTCGCCGTTGAGCAGCGAGGTGGCGGCCGTGGTGACCGACAGGAGCGAGGACGAGCAGGCGCCGTCCACGGTGTAGCCGCCGCCGTTGAGGTCGAAGTGGTTGCAGATCCGCCCGGCGATGGTGTTGGCCAGGCCGCCCGCGAGGGTGTCCTCGTCGATGGGCGGGAAGGGCTGCTTGTACGCCTCCTCGACTCCGGCGAGGAACTCGGCGGTGCGGTCGTCGTCCCAGTCCTGGGTCTTGAGGGCCCCGGCGAGCACCCTGCGTACGTAGGGCCAGCGCAGCCGCATCACGTTGGCGCGGGAGAACTCGCCGGTGAGGGTGTTGCCGACGACGACGCCGGTACGTTCCTTCGGCAGCCCGTCGGCCACCGGGAACCCGGCGTCGGCCAGGGCCCGGCCCGCGGTGTCCAGCGCAAGCCAGTGGGTGAGGTCGGTGGAGCGGTAGGTGCTGCCCGCGATGCGGTGGGCGACGCGGTCGAACGCGTAGCCCTCCAGTACGGCCGCGTTGCGGGCGTAGAAGCGGTCGGGGGCCGCCGGGTCCGGGTCCCAGTAGTCCTCCAGGCGCATCCGGACGTCGGGCAGCCGCCGGAACGCGCGGCGTCCGGCCACGGCGTTCTCCCACAGTTCGCGTGGGGTGGCGGCGTCGGGATAGCGGCACGCCATCCCGACGATGGCTATCCGGCTCATACGGGCATCGCCACCTTCTCCTTGGCCTTCTTCTGCGCGGCGGCCCGGTCCGCGGCGCACTTGCCGTGGCCGCAGGCTCCGGCCTCACAGGCGGTGACGGGCTTGACGGGCGCGGGCGACTGGGGCGCGGGCTTGTCGGTGACGGCGCTCAGGGTGACCGGGGCCGCCGTGGCCGTCTTGGCCTCGGCCGCGCGCTGCTTCTCCAGGTAGTGCAGCAGCCACAGGTAGCCGCCGCGGATCAGGCAGACCAGGGCGGTGGCGAAGAAGATGCCGTACGCGATGCCCAGGCCGGTGATCAGCCCGTACATGGCGGCGACGCCGCCGCCGAAGGCGATCTGCGAGGAGCGCTTGGAGGGCGAGGTGCCGGGGTCGGTGACCATGTAGTTGGTGAAGAGCACGAAGGCGACGCCGGTCATCATGCCCAGCGCGGCGGGAATCGAGGTGTCCAGGAACAGGCCCCGGATGACGGCCTGGAGGGCGAAGCCGACGAGCCAGGCGCCGATCAGCCACATGCGGTTGGTCAGCTTGGCGTTGAGCATCGTGCCGAGGACGATGATGATCGCCGGGAGCACCCAGTCGCCCGGTCCGTGCAGGTGCTCGGTGAAGTGGTAGGGCGGCGCGATGCTGGCCCAGGGGAACAGCAGCAGGATGATCGCGATGCCGAAGTTCGACGGGTTCATGTAGTGCCGCATCCGGCCCTTGAGCGGGGCGCGCAGCACCCACTTGGTGCCGACGGCGACGACCACCCCGAACATCATGACCCAGACGCGGTCGTTGACGTAGGTGAGCATGTTCACCGCGAGTCCGGTGATGTGCGCGGGGTAGAGGAACTCCACCATGCCGCGCGGGCCGTTGCCCGCGTAGCGGGGCGCCCGCTTCTCCGTCCGGGCCGCGATCGCCTCCAGGCCGATCTCCACGACGTACGCGGTGGCGATGGCGATGAGGGGCCACAGCCAGGGCTGTTCAAAGCCGAGGAAGGTGTATCCGGCGATGTTCAGGACGCTGATCGAGATCGCGAAGCGGCGCAGGGCCGTGATGACCTTGGCGTTGTGCCGGGGCGGTGCGGCCGCCTTCGGCGCGGCCGCGGTCTTGTCGGGCGAGCCCGCCGGGGGCTGCTGGGTGGTGGACACGGTCACTTCTCCTTGGCTTCGGTGCCGAGCTGGAGCGTGTGCCAGCCGGGGCTCAGCTGAAGATCCTCATTGCGCACCTGGCCGGACCGGTCCCGCCAGGTCAGGCGGACCGCCACCGGTCCGTCGGTGTCGTGGCCGAGGCCGATGTGCACGTCGGTGCTGCGCTTGCCGGAGTGGCCGCCGCCGCCGTCCACGCGTCCGATACGGGTGCTCCCGTCGGAGAGGGTCACCGTGACCTGCGCGCCGACCACGTCGGACCCGTTCTCGTCGCAGAGCTTCAGCCCCAGGTAGGCGCCGGGGTCCTCGGCGGTGTTGCGGTAGAAGACGGGGGCGTCCCACTGCCGGGCCACGGCCAGTTCGAGCAGGCCGTCGCCGTCGGCGTCGCCGGTGGCGATGCCGCGGGTGGGCACGGGCACGTCGAGGCCGAGGTTCTTCGCGAGGTTGCTGTAGGCGTCGCCGCGGTCGTCGGCGTCCTTGGCGAACAGGCGCAGGCGCTGGTCGCCCGCGAGGTCGTCGCCCTCTTCGACCTTGGGCCAGAAGGAGGGGTGCTTGATCAGTTCATCGTTGGCGGTGGCGAGTTCCTGCAACTGCGGCCAGCGGTTGCGCTTGCCCTTGACGAAGCCGGTGGCCTGGGCGATCTCCAGGGTGCCGCTGTTGTTGAAGTCGGCCATCTTGGCGTCCCAGCCCCAGCCGGACCAGGCGACGCGCAGCGGGGCGCTGCGGTCCTTGTAGGGGGCCTCGCCCTTCTTGAACCGGGCCCGCAGGTCGGCCTTGTCATCGGCGGTGCTGATGAAGGCGAAGTTGGACTCCTGGATGCCGAAGGACGTGGTGATGTTGGAGACGAAGGCGTCGTACATCCCGTCGTTGTCGAGGTCGCCGAAGTCCACGCCCATGCCCTTGAAGGAACTGCGGCCCATTTCCTTGGACTTGGGGACGAACGGCGAGTGCTTGGCCTTGACCTCGGAGAACTTGAACGTGCCGGGGCGGGACTCGTTGTAGAGCAGCGCCGAGGTGCCGAAGTCGTGCGCGAGGTACAGCTCGGGGCGCTGGTCGCCGTCCAGGTCGTTGGCGGAGACCGCGAGGGTCCAGCCCTTCGACAGGTTCTTGGGCAGCGCGTTCTTCTGCTCCTCGAACCCGTTCGGGGTCCAGCGGAAGAGGTGGCCGCCGCCGCCGTTGCGGGCCTGCGACAGCGAGTCGTTCATCTCGACGCCGCCGTCCTTGGAGGAGTCGAGGACGGGGCTGTCGGGGAAGTAGTTGCCGATGTAGAGGTCGTTGTGGCCGTCTCCGTCGAAGTCCGCGAAGGCGGCGGCGTTGGAGTTCCACAGCGGCCCGGAGTAGACGTCGCCGCCCTGGCCCGGCACCAACTCGACGGGCGTGAAGCGGTCGGCGGTCAACGGCTGGTCTCGCTGCTCCTTCTCGGCCTGGAAGATGACGGGGGTGCGGCCCCAGTAGTAGACGAGCAGGTCGAGCGCGCCGTCCTCGTTGAAGTCGCCGGGCATACAGCCGATCGGCGCCGAGGTCTCGCTCTTGGGCAGCGGCGCCGGGTCGAGGACGAACGGCTTGTAGGACTCGCTGGGCCGGTTCGCCACCGGGGCCGGGGTCACATAGACCTGGTCGATGCGCGGGTCGGTGACGCACAGGTCGTTGGGCAGGCCGTCGCCGTCGACGTCGTTCATGGCGATACCGGCGCCGACCGACGAGATCCAGGCCTCGATGTGCTTGTAGGCCTTGTTCACCTCGCGGACGGTCTGCTGGCGGTATCCCTCGGGCATCGAGATCGACATCGGCTCGAAGCCGTAACTCGTCGCGAGTTCCGCGTTGTCGGCGGCGGACGAGTCGGCGGGCTTGACCACGTAGAAGGTGGTCACCATCAGCGCGAGTGCGACAACTCCGGGAGCCTGCTTGCGAAGCCAGGCAAGGGGGTGCGTCATGCCACGGCACCTTTCTCGGCGTTCTGGCTGTACGGGACGTATGGGGTGGCGGAAATACCGGCGGCGATCCGCTGTCGCCAGGTCTCGAACGCCGGAACGTCGCCCTGGTCTCCGCGCTCGCGGATGGCGGGGACCAGCTCGGTGCACACCCGCGCCGCCTCCTCGGGGGTGCGGCCGCCGCACAGCACGCGCGCGGCGACATGGGTGTGCTCGACGGTCAGCCCGGCCATCTGCCGGGCCTCGCAGGCGAACGCGGAGCCCTGGGCCAGCTGCGGGAAGTGCGCTCCGGCGTGCTCGGCGAAGCGCCGCAGTTCGCTCTCGTCGGCGGCGCCCGCGTAGGTGCAGGCCAGGCCCGCACCGGCGTACAGGTCGGGGTGCCGGTGGTCGGGGTAGGCGGCGATGAGGTCCGCGACGACGTCCGGGTCGGTGCCGCCGACGAACCACAGGGCGCGGCCGATGCCCTGGTCGACGGCGCGCGGGCTGTAGTGGTCGTAGCCCGCGTCCCAGGTGAAGGGGTGCTCGCGCGCGGGGTCGCGCACATAGGCGTCGGTGCGGAAGTAGGCCTGGTGGAAGCCGTAGCCGTCCAGGATCAGCCAGCGCAGCAGCGGGTCGTACGCGCTGACGTCCGGCCACAGGAAGCGCGGCAGGCGGGCCATCGCCCAGCCCACGCCGACCAGGATCATGTACTCGTGGTGGCGGCCCTCGCCGGACAGCAGGCCGGTGAGCCGCTTCTGGCTGCCGGTGAGGGTGTCGAGCATGACCGCGCCCATCCCGGCGCCTTCGTAGGCGAAGCCGCGGTAGGCCGTGGGAAGGGTCTCCAGCCACTCCTCGGCCTCGGCCGCCGAGCGTGCCTCGACCGCATAGGCGTATCCCTGGAGAAAGGACACGCCCACGGTTTCCAGCTGGTTTTTCGCCTCTTCGTTCTTCACGTGGAAGCCGCGCCGCGCCAGCTGTGTTTCGCGGACGTTCGGTGTGAGGATTCGACGCCTCAGTGCACGCAACATGGACACGTGGCTAACCCCTCGTCGGAAATACCTGCAATTCCTGGACTTCGGTTTTCGCATACCACTGGGAACACTTGGAAGGTGCCAAAGTGTGGGCGTCAGCGTCTACTTCCGAAATGCTCAGGAGCCGGTGTTCAAGGTGGTATCGCTGCTGGGTGCGTGGTCGCGGAGCGGCCGGGTGTCGTCTCCGGGGGAGCCGGGGGGGAGAGTCGGATCTGCTGGTGCGGGACGGCATGTGGTTCCTGCTGGCGACCTGCGAGGTTCCCGAGGGCGCGCCGAACACCGATCCACATGACTTTCTCGGCGTCGACACCTGCGCCGAGTGCGGGCACATCGACAAGGCGAACCGGGTCTCGCAGGCCTGGTTCGCGTGCCGGTCCTGCGGATTCGTTGATCACGCAGACCGCAACAGCTCTCGCAACATCCGCGCCAGAGCGTGGGAGTTGTGGCGACGCGGGGCCCTGTCAACGGCCCCAGCCCCACCGCCGCGCAAGCGGGGCGGGGCTGGATGCGAACGCAGCACCACCGCCAGTGGTGCCCGTTGCGCAAGCCCAGCACTTTAGAGCGTTGGGTAGTTGACGAGCAGATGTTCACGTACGTGGCGGCGCCAGAGCTCATAGGTGGGCCCGGTGCTGGAGGACGCGGCGGGCGCGGCGGGCGCGGAGAAGTCGTCGGCGAGGGCGGCCGCGGACTCGACGGTCAGCCCGGCGAGTGCCTCGGCCGCGGTGCGGGTGTGCTCGGGGATCGTGCCCGAGTGGTGGCGGGCCTTGGCCGCGAACACCGCGCCCTGGGCGAGGTGGCCGCGCAGCTCCCCGGCGGCCAGCCTGAGCGCGCCGAGGTCGGCGGCGGTGCTACAGCCCGCGAAGGCGGCGGCGAGGCCGACCCCGGCCCACAGGTCGGCGTGCCGGTCGGCGGCGAAGGCGCGCACCGCCGCGTCGACGTGGTCGACGCGCGCGCCGTGGATGAACCACAGGGCGCGGCCGACGCCCTGGTCGAGCGCGCGCGGGAAATAGTCCGCGTCGCCCTCCCAGGCGTAGCGGCGGTCCCTGTACTGGCCGTCGACCCAGCGTCCGGTGTCGAAGTAGGCGCGGTCGAAGCCGTAGCCGTCCACGGCGAGCCAGCTCATCTGCGGGTAGTGCGCGTCGCCTTCGATACGCGGGATGACCTTCTTCCACAGCGGGCGGGGCAGCCGGGCCATGGCGAAGCCGATGCCGATGTAGTTGAGGAAGATATGCCTGCTGCCGTGTCCGGTCAGCAGCTCGGCGGTACGGGTGCCGGTGCGCGGCCCCATCACGTCGCGGACGGTGCAGGCCATGGTGGCGCCCTCGTAGGCGAAGCCCCGCAGCTCGGCGTCGACCATCGACAGTCTGCGTTCGAGTTCCCACAGTCCGGACGTGTCGATGCCCCACTCGAAGCCGCAGACGACCGCCTGCGGGATGGCCTCCAGTTGCCGGGTGGCCTCCGTCTCGCTGACCGGGAAGCCGCGCGCGGCGAAGCTGACCGACTTCAGAGAGGGAGCCATGACCAGTCTGCGCAGCGCGCCCATCGCCGTCGCCACAATCGCCTCCTTGGCCGAACACCGTGGTGGTGGTGGGGGGTACGGAGGCTCATCGTCGGGCGGCGCGAAAGCGGCGGGCATCTTCCGCGATGCGCAGCTGGCCGGGGCGGCGGACGTTGAACGCGGCGGGTCGAGCCGGTCGAACGCGGACCGGACGCCGCGGCCGGACGCCGCCGGTCAGCGGATGCGGCGTACCGCCACTTCCTCGTCGTGGATGGGCCGTTCGCACTTGTCGCAGCCCAGGTGCACATGGACATGGCCCTCGCAGCCGATGTGCTCGGCGCGGCGCGGCGGCCCCTGCTCGGACGGCAGATTGCGGTCGCCCCACTGCATCAGGGCGATGACAGCGCGGGTCAGGTCCCGGCCCATGGGCGTGAGGCGGTACTCGTAGCGCACCGGCCTGTCCTGGTACGGGACCTTCTCCATGATCCCCATGTCGGTGAGGCGGCCGAGGCGGTTGGTGAGGACGTTCCGGGCGATGCCCAGATTGCCCAGGAAGCCGTCGAAGCGCCGCACGCCGAGCAGCGCGTTACGCACGATCAGGAGCGTCCAGCGCTCGCCTATCAGTTCCAGGGACCGGGCGAGATTGCAATCCTGCCCCTCGTATGTGTTTGGCAGCATGCCCTCACCGTAGCGAATTCGAGTTGCGTGAAACAACCAACAGGGCACCCCTCACGACGACTTCGGGATGTCACACCAGGAATCCCTCAGAAAGTCCCGGAAAAGCAATTCAGGAGATGCCCGCACGCCGGAGAACCGCTGGAATGACTGCCTGCCCCTGGCATCCATCGGGAGGATATCCATGGCGGTCAGCGCGGAACCGGAACGCCAGCGCCGACGAGGACTCGGCGGCAGAGTCGACGCCCTGAACAGCGCCCTGCACAGGAACGCGCTCAGGATCTTCCTGGTGATCGTCCTCGCCCACTGGGCGGAGCACCTCACCCAGGCGGCGCAGCTCTACCTCCTGGGCTGGCCGCTGCCCGAGGCGCGCGGCGTGCTCGGCGTCCCCTTCCCCTGGCTGGTCACATCGGAGTGGATGCACTACGGCTACGCCCTGATCATGCTGCTGGGATTCGCCCTGCTGCGGCCCGGCTTCACGGGCACGTCCCGCACCTGGTGGAACATCGCCTACGGCATCCAGATGTGGCACCACCTGGAACACTTCCTGCTCCTCATCCAGGCGCTCACGGACACCTACCTGCCGGGCGAGGACAAGCCGACGAGCCTGATCGAACTGGTCATGCCACGCGTGGAGTTGCACCTGTTCTACAACACCCTGGTCACCGTGCCGATGGTGGTGGCCATGGTCCTGCACGCGCGGATCACCAAGGCCGACGACCCGGCCGTGCGCTGCGCCTGCGCCGAGCACGCCGACGACTGAGCGCCGGGGGTGAGCCTCATGCCCGCGACGCCGCGAGCCCGCCGGCCCCGCAGGCCCCGCAGGCCCTCAGGCTTCGTGGGAAGCCTGCTGCTCGCCCTGGCCTGCCTCCTGCTGTACGTGGCCCTGCCGAACGTGGGCAACGCGGCGCGGGCCGCCCTCTTCGACGCCGTACCAGGGGTGTTCACCGCGCGCCAGCTCACCTGTGTCAGCCACCACCCCGGACACGAGGTCTGTGAGTGGAGCGGCGCCTTCGAGTCCGACGACGGCACGGTCCGGCGCACGGCGACCACCCTGTACGGCAGCGACCGCGAAGCCCTCGACAAGGGCGACGAGACCCCCGCGGTGGACGTCGGCCTGGCAGGCCGCGTCTACGGCCCCGGCGGCTCCGTACGCTGGATCTTCACACCCCTGCTGCTCCTCGCCGGATACGGCCTCATCGCCTGGCTCGCCCTCCGCCACCTGATGCCGCCACGCCAGCCGACCGGACGCGCCCCCGGTCGGCCGCCCCGCCGTCGCGCCCCCGCGTCGCCACGGCCTCGCGGCGCACCGACCCAGCACGGTGCCTTCACCCCGGAAGAGCTCGCCGCCGCCCGCGCGGATCTGGCCGCCGCCGACGCCGAGTACCTCAGGAGCTCGGGAGCCTCGGCCGCGTGAACATCCCCTACCTGTACGACGCCGGGGTACTCATCGCCATCGACAACGACGACCGACGCATGTGGGCCCGCCACAGCCTGGCCCTGGAAGACGGCCGGGACATCCACGTCCCGTCCGTCGGCGCGATCATCTGGACCTCGGACCCGAACGGCATCCGCACCCTCATCGGCACCCAGAAAACCAAACCCGTCCCTGTCATCCGCACTGTCTAGACGGTCGTCTCGGGCAGACTCGCGAAGGGCAAGAAGCCGCCGCCGTCGAGCGGCATGTCCCGCCCGTACGGAGACCGGGGCCGCACCCGCCCGGCACCCCGCCGCGCGGCCGAGGTTCTCCTCAGCCCTCTAGCCCTCTAGCCCTCTCTACTCGTCGCCCCGGTCAGGGCGGCGGGTTGGGAGCGTCATCGATGCCGGCAGAGAACTCTGCGGCGAACTTCTCTCTGCCCAGCGCTGCGAGGGCCTTGGTGGTGATGCGTTCGACGTCGCCGCGTTCGGCCTCCGGGAGTGCGGCGCCGGAGGACTCCCGGGCCCGGGTAGCTGTGCCCAGGAGGCGGGCGGCCTGCACGGGTTGGTCCGCGAGGGCGTACGCCCCGGCGAGGCCCTCGTGGGCGAGAGCCAGCGCCCGGGGGTCGCCGCTGTCACGGGCGACGGAGAGGCCCTGGTGGTGCAGGGACAGGGCCGCAGACGCGTCACCGCGTTGTTCGGCGAGGAAGCCGAGTTCGGCGAGGAGGAGTGCGGGGCCGGGGCCGAAGTCGACTTCACGGTGCCATGAGAGGGTTCTGCGGAGGTGTTTCTCGGCGCGGTCGAAGTCGCCCTCGCGTCGGGCCGTGAGGGCGATGCCGATTTCGGCGTGGATCTCGCCCGCCGCGTAGCCGTGTTCGGCAGCCAGGTTCATCGCCTTGCGGTGGAGCTCGGTGGCCTGAGGGAAGTCACCGGTCAGAAGGGCGACCCTGCCCAGCCCGGTGAGCCGGTCGGCGGCGTCTGTCCAGAAGCCCAGTTCCTCGGCCAGGTGGAGACCGTCCTGGTGTAGTTGTGCGGCGCGCGTGTAGTCGCCGGTGATCGCGGCCAGTGCTGCCAGTGGATAAGTGGTCTGCAACTGTCCCCAGCGATCGCCGAGTTCCGTGAAGAGCGCGTGGCCGTCCTCGGCGCTGTGGCGCAGTGCGGCGAGGTCGCCGCGCAGCAGGGCCTGGGTGGCCCGGATGCTCTGTGCAGCGGCGATGCCCCAACGGTCGTCCGCTGTGCGGAAGTCGGCCAGGGCGCGGTCCACCAGAGTCTCGCTGCGGGCCAGATCGTCACCCGCGTTGAGCGCGGCGTAGCCGAGGAACCATGTGGCACGTGCGCCACCCGCTTGGCTGCCGACTGTCACGTCGGGCGGATGGACCGTGTTGTTCTGTCCCTCCCCGGCCAGCAGGGTGAATCCGGCGTACCAGACGGCAGCTCGGGACCGGAGGGCCGTGTCTGCGTGACCGCTGATGTGCAGGACTTCCCCGAGCGATCGTCGGGCCTCGCTCAGCCGACCGCGCAGGAACCAGTACCAGGTCGAGGCGAGCGCCATGCGCAGGGCCCCGGTGGCATCCTTCCGCCGCACGGCGCGTTCCAGGGCCGTACGCAGGTTGGCGCTTTCGTGGTCGAGGCGGGTCAGCCGGCTCTGCTGCTCGGGCCCGTGGAGTCGGGCTGCCGCCTGTTCGGTGAGCTCGGTGTAGTAGGCCTGGTGGCGCTGTTCGAGCGCGCCGGACTCGCCTGTCTCCGTCAGGCGTTCATGGGCGTAGGCCGCGATCGATTCCGGCAGCCGGTAACGACGGCCGTCGGTCGCGGTGACGAGTGAGCGGTCCATCAGGCGGATCAGGGGGTCGAGGACGTCCTGGCCATTGCTGCCGCACACCGCTTCGGCCGCTTCGAGGGTGCAGCCGTCGGCGAATACGGCCAGACGGCGCAGGAGCTTTCGTTCGTCGTCGCTGAGCAGCTCCCAGCTCCAGTCGATCACCGCTCGGAGGGTGCGTTGGCGCGGTGGCACGTCGCGCCGGCCGCCGGCGAGGAGGCGAAACCTGTCGTCGAGGCGGGCGCAGAGTTCATGTACTCCCAGCGCGCGGACCCGAGTGGCGGCCAGTTCCAGGGCCAGGGGTATGCGGTCGAGGCGGCGGCAGATCGTCGCGATGGCCTCCGCGTTGTCTTCCGTGACGGCAAATCCGTGTGCGGCGGCCGCTGCTCGCGCGGCAAACAGTTCCTCGGCGTCGGCCTGCGGCAGCGGTGGTACGGTCCCCACACCACCTCTGCGGCCAGGCCGAGAGGTTCCCTGCTGGTGGCCAGGATGCTCAGTCCGGGTGCGGCGGCCAGGACCCGGCGTACGACGTCGGCCGCCGAGTCGATGACGTGCTCGCAGTTGTCGAGGAGCAGGAGGAGTCGCCTCGAACGCAGTGCGTCCTCCAGGCCTATCGCTCCCTCTTCCCGTATGCCCAGGGCGGCGCTGAGCTGTTCGGCCACTTCGGTGGATCCGGCGAGCCCGACCATCCGTACGCCGTCGGGATAGCCCTCGGCCGCACGGCCGGCTGCCTCCTCCGCCAGGCGGGTCTTGCCCACCCCGCCGGGGCCGGTCAGCGTCACCAGCCGGTGGGCGGCGAGCAGTTCACCCAGCGCGGACACCGCTTCCTTCCTGCCGACGAGATCGGTGAGCGGAGCCGCCAGGTCGCCGTACCTTCTCTTCGGGGAGGCGGGGGGCGCGTCGAGGGCCGTGTCGTGTGCGAGGATCGCCTGGTGCAGGGCGGTCAGTTCCGGCCCCGGGTCCACTCCTAGTTCGTCGGCCAGCTGCTTGCGCAGCTCGTCGTACACGTACAGCGCTTCGGACTGCCGTCCGGCCCGGTACAGCGCGCGCAGTTGGACCGCGCGCAGCCGCTCCCGCAGTGGGTGACGGACCGCCAGCTCACCCAACTCTCCGATGAGCGTGTGATGTTGGCCCAGTTCAAGGCGGGTCTCGGCGAGCGCTTCCAGGGCGGTGAGGCGCTGCTCCTCAAGGCGTTCGACCGCGGTGCCCAGGAACTCCAGGTCGCCCAGGCCGGCGAAGGCTTCCCCCGTCCACAGCTCCAACGCTTCAGTCAGCAGATCCGCCCTGGTGCGTGGGTCCTCGGTGCTGTACGCGGTGGCGGTCAGGTCGGTGAACCGGTGGGAGTCCACATCTCCGGGGCCGATACGCAGCAGATATCCCGGAGGTCTCGACTCCACCAGCGTCTCGGCCCCGGGTTCGGCCTGCGCCAGGGCGCGGCGCAGTCGTGAGACTTTCGTCTGCAGGGCACCGGCAGGATTTTCCGGCGTCCGCTCGCCCCAAAGATCGTCTATAAGCCGGTCGGCCGAGACCGGCTGTCCCGCGTGGACGAGCAGAGCGGCCAGCAAGGCGCGCACCTTCGCCTCCGGGACGTCGACCGCATGGCCGGCCGTCGTCCGGGTAGTCAGCGGGCCGAGCACCGAGAAGTACATGGCTGCACGGTATCCGGCCGGCCGACAGCCGCCGTCCGGGGACCGACAGCGCACCGACAGGGTTCCGCCAGCGCTGGTCGGCACAGTGAGGACACACCGAACGAACCGTCCGGTGCGGTCAGCGGAAGAAGCAGAGAACCAGGAGTCACTTCATGTCGGAGAACGAGAACCACGAGCAGTCCATGGTGTCGGTGATCGGCCTGGGACAGATGGGTACCCGGCTCGCCCAAGCATTCCTCACCGCCGGCTACACCACGACCGTATGGAACCGCTCCGCCGCGAAGGCCGACGCACTCGTCGCCCAGGGCGCCGTCCGTGCGGCGGTCGTCGAAGAGGCGGTCGCCGCGAGTCCCCTGGTCGTGGTCTGCCTGCCGGCCTACGCAACCGTGAGCGATCTGCTTGGGCCGGTGGCGCCGCGCCTGCGCGGCCGGGTCCTGGTGAACCTGACCTCCGGCACTCCGGAGGATGCCGCCGGGATGGCCGCCTGGGCGGCCGGGCACGGCGCCGACTACCTCGACGGCGCGGCCATGAGCGGTACACGTCTTGTCGGGCGGCCCGAGGCGCTGTTCGTCTTCAGCGGTTCCCCGGAGGCTTTCGCCTCCCACCGGACGGTGCTGGCGAGTCTGGGCAACTCTGTCCACCTCGGCGCCGATCCGGCACTGGCCCCGGTGTACGACACCGCGCTGTTCGGCATGGCCTGGGGTGCGCTGGCGGGCTTCTACCACGCTGTCGCCCTGGTGGGCTCGGCAGGCGTCGGCCCGGCAGCCTTCGCGGCGGTGGCGACGGAACACATGCCGTTCGTCACCTCGCTGATGGCCGACCACTCCCGCCAGATCGAGAACGGCAACTTCCCAGACGACGACGGCACCGTGGAGGTGCACGCCGCAGCGATGGAGCACCTCCTAGACACCAGCCGGGCCCGCGGCCTCGGCACCGACGTGCCGGAACTGATCGGGAGCCTGCTGGATCGGGCGGCGGCCACCGGACACGGCTCCAGCGGCATCGCCAGCGTCATCGAGACGATCACGAAGGGCGAGCGGAATGCCTGAACAGACGAAGCCCCACGTCACGGTCCTGGGCCTCGGCCGCATGGGCACCCCGATCGCCTCCGCGTTCCTCGACGCCGGCTACTCGATCACCGTATGGAACCGCACCGCGGCCAAAGCCGACGCACTCGTCGCACAAGGCGCGATCCGCGCGACCACCGCCGCCGAGGCGGTCGCGGCCGGCTCACTGGTGATCGCCCCGCTCCTCGACCATGCCGCGGTCCGACAGGCCCTCGGTCCCACCGCCTCCGACTTGCAGGGCCGCACCCTGGTCAACCTGGCCAACAGCACCCCCGACCACGCCCGTGAACTGGCCGCCTGGGCCGCCGAGCACGGCGCCGACTACCTCGACGGCGCCATGATGGCCCTCCCCGAGACCGTCGCCACCCCCGAGGGCTTCTTCCTCTACAGCGGTTCCCCGCGTGCGTTCACCACGTACCGGCGCGAGCTGGAAGTGATGGCGCCGGCACACTACTTCGGCACCGACCCCGGCTCCGCGGAGGTCCACGACCTAGCCCTGCTGGGTACGGGATACGCGGCCCTCACCGGGTTTCTGCACGCCGCGGCACTGCTCGACCCGGTCGGTACCACCCCTGAAGTGTTCGCCCCGCTGGCGGCCCGATGGCTGCACGGGATGGCCGAGTTCCTGCCTGAACTGGCGCACCAGGCAGGAAAATCGGCGTATGCGGGCGGGGTCTCCACAGTCGACCTCAACCGGGCCGGGGTCGACAGTCTCATCCAGCTCAGCAGAGCCAGCGGCATCGCCACCGACGTCCATGAGCCGCTGAAGGCCCTGCTCGACAGGCGGTCGGCCGACGGCCACGGGCAGGACAGCTTCTCCAGCGTGTTCGAGCTGCTGAAAGCGCGAGGCACTGCGAAACAAGGAACGCGGAGCGCTGACGAGAGGCGACTCCGCCCTGACACAGGTCCGCTCTAGCCTCGTATGGTGCGGGGCGGTTCCCCCTATTGCTGCCGGGTCGTCCTAGCAGCACCAGTCAGTGCCGAGTGCCGCTGCGAGGACTCCCTCGCTCTTCGTCGAAACCCCGCCCGTCTCGCTCTGTGCCGAGTCCGCCGCGGTCGTGGCTCCCGGCGATGCCGCCTGGGCCTGGGTGACGCCCGCCAGGCTCACCAGAGCGGTGACGACAACGACTCCGGTACGCAGTGTGCGCTGCTTCGTACGCAAAAGGCCCCCCAAGGGCTGGAGTTAACGATCTAGGCCGTACTAGATCATCGTCGTTCACTCGGCGCAAGGCGCGTACGGGTCAGGCAACTCGCAGCTGATCTGCCGCCCAAAGCTCTGCTGGCCGAGGCCGAGACGGTGGAGATCCTGGCGCGGGGCGCGGCACAAGGGTCGCCGTCTTCGGACCGACCGGCGGCCGAACCGTCTCCCGGCGGTCGGCTACGGGAGAGCGAGTGCGCTGAGCGGATCGGCTGCGGGCCAAGGCCAAGGAGAAGGACAAACTCATCCGTGAGCTGGAGACGGAGCGTGATGTGTGCAGGCGATTCGTGGCCTTGTGAGTGAAGTAGCTGAGGCGAACCCAGCCGTGCGCAGGTCACCGGCCTCGGTCAGTAGGTGTCCATGGTCGGCGAGCAGTTCCCGAACCTCGGGTACGTCGGCCTAGTCGAGCAGCCAGCGCAGCACGGGGCGGGAGCGGTCGGCGGTGCGTTCGCCGGTCATGTCGGCAGACGCGGTGACGGCGTGGCGTGCCTCGGTGGCGCTTGCTCGGGGTTCGTCGGTGTCGGCCCCCGACGACGGCAGGGGCCGACGCCGTTCCCCCGTAACTAGCCAGGGGTACCGTTCTGGTGTCGAAGCAGAACGGAGCTCAGTATGCCCCCGCACGCTGAAAAGCACGCAGGCGCACGCATCGCGCATGCGCGCAAAGTCCGCCATTTGACGCAACGCGAGTTGGCGGATCTCTCACATGTCTCGTACAGCACGGTGACCAAGTTGGAGCAGGGCGTCATGCCCGCGAGCCCTTCGGTCATTGGGGCACTCGCCCGAGCCCTGTCGGTGCCAGTCACAGAGCTGACCGGACAGCCCTACCTTGATGAGCTACGGCAAGACCAGCTTGACGGCCTGATCAACCCGATTCGTGAGGCTCTGAACGTCTACGACCTAGGTCCCGATCCGGATGTGGCCCCACGCCCGGTTGACGAACTGGAAGAGCACGCGGAGAAGCTGTGTGCCATGGTCCGCGCGACGAGCATCAAGCAAGTTGCCGCTGACCTTCCCGGCCTGGTCCATGAGGCCACGGCGACGGCGCACACGAATCCTGTCGACCGCAACTGGCGGTTGCTCGCGAGTACATACCGGACGGCTTATGACGTGACGACGAAGCTCGGGTTTCCCGATCTGTGCACGGTGGCGCTCGACCGTATGGACTGGGCGGCGCAGCGGGCATCCGATCCACTACTCGGCGGGATGCGTCAGTATCTGCGGGCTCTCGCTTACCTCCGGGCGAGCGACTATAAGACGGGCAAGCGCCTGGTCAGTCTGGGCATGTCTACCTTGAAGCAGGCAGAGGCTGGGCGGGTACTCGACGTCATCACCGGGCAGCTGCACCTCGGGGCCGCCGTACTGGCGGGACGAGACAAGGACCAGGACGCTGCCGAGGGGCACCTCAGCGAAGCAGCACGCATCGCTGAGCGAACGGGCCCAGCCGAGAAGGTCCATTGGCTGTCGTTCGGGCCGACCAACGTCGGAGCGCACCGTGTCAGTGTGCTGGCAGAGCTCGACCTGTATCCCGAAGCCGTCCAAGAAGCGCAGGGGATCGACACTCCTGACGACTGGCCCGCGTCCCGGCTCGCGCACCATCACTCAGAGGTAGCACGGGCCCAGATGTGGACGGGCCGTACAGACGCTGCGTTCAAGAGCCTGCTAAAGGCGCGCAAACTCGCCCCGCAGCAGACGCGCTACCACGCGACGGTGCGCGAGACGTACGCCGGGCTGGAAGCAGCAAAGCGCCGGATGCCCGACACATTCAGCAACTACGGTGCCTGGCTACACATGTAACGTAGTGTTAACCAATGGCTGGAACTATCAGCGATGTCTGATAGTTCCGGCCATCGCATGTTGGCACTCTGAATTGGCACGTAAGACCCCCGCGACGAGCCAACGTCCGGGGGCGTGGCCAACGCTGAGTAGGAGCGTCAACATGACAGACCTTATCCGCGTGCTCATCCTCTGGGCGAGCCTGATCTTTGGCTTGCGGGGGTGCGGTCGTCACCGTGCCCGACCCGCCGCGCTGCCTACGCCCGACCAGGCTCCCTCGCACTCCGCTCCAGTTCGCATGACGCCTCGCTCGCCGTACGGGCTGGATGTGCCGCTGGACGGCGAAGACACCGCACTCGTTCGCCCGTACCTGGTGGAGCATGAGCAGCGCCAGGAACGCGCCCAGCAGCGTCGGCGGAGGCTCGCCCTGGTGCTCGCGGCCGACTTCGGCATCGACCTTGACCGGCATCTCGTCGGCGCGGCGGGGGTGGCCTGATGGACACGGCCAGCAGCCAAACAGCGGGAGCACGGCAATGCACGTGCACCCGCTGTAACGAACTGACGGACCAGCCGGTACTCGTGTCCGAGGTGCACCAGAACTCCGGGCCCGGTTTCAGCGTGTACGCCTGCCCCGACTGCGCGGGACACTTCCCGGCCCTGCCCGACGTGTCGGCCCTGTTGCCGAACGCCGGAGAGCGGAGGGCTCGGTGAACGCCGGAACCCCGCCTAGCGGCACCTCACGCATGACGCTGCACACTTACCGGCTCACGCCCGACGGCAGGCAGGTGAGCGTCTCCGAGCCCCGTACGGTCACCAGGAGCCCAGACCCCGAACGCCTCGCTGAGTCGATGGCATGGCCCCCGTGCCGCTGTCCCCGTTGCTCGGCCAGAAGGAGGGGCCGGTGAGCCCGCGCAGACGGTTCGCGTATGCAGTGTGGACGGTATCGGCCGACACCCGCCCCGGAGTCCCGGCCGGAGTCTTCCAACTGGCGTGCATGACGTGCCATCAGGAATCCCCGGTCACCGACAACTCGACTACGGTGCAACAGGACTGGGCCCTATCCCACACCGGTCAGCACCCCGATCACCGGGAGTACAAGCTGACCACCGAAACGTACTGGCGGACCGACCCCGCTGAGGGCAACCCGTACTCGGTGATCCTGCCACCGGCCAACGGCTACGAGCGGTGACCGGGCGGCGCACAGTCGATGGGTGGCTGATCAGGTCACGTCCACGGACGTGGTGTACGGCGCTGAGCGGGTCCCGACCTCCGTGCACGTCCGCTCGGGTGTCGGCGATCCGACACCCGAGGTTGGTACACCACGTCCAGGGACGTGACCGCTGATCATCTCGACGGAATGGGCGCCGACGCAGAACTGACCGGCCGGTACCCGTATCTCGCGGTCGACGTAGACGGTTGCACCGGCCGCCACACCCCGGTCACCCTACGCACCCTGATCGACGCCTTGGGCATCCAGCTCGACCATTCATGTCAGCTCTCGGCCTCACCGGTGATGGATCCGGACAGACCACGATCACGCAAAGACCCTGAGCACAAGGAAATGTGTGACAAGTCAAGAGGAAGGCTGCGGTGGTTCTTTCTGTACAGCTCGGACGCCTTCGAGAACGCTCCGGCCGTCACCGAAGAACGGCAGGAGGAACACGATGTGCGCGAAGTACCACCAAGCCAGGGAACGGTCAAGATTGGGGAGCCATAGAAGGGTGCCCAATGCGACACAGGAAGACGGCCCGGCCAGGGCCACCACAACCGTCTGCCACCCGGTCATGACCCCTTCCGGGATCACCGACGTGCGCCACACTGTCCGCTCTATCGCGATGTGAGTGACGGTACGGATCTTTTTGAGGGCGATCACATGTGTCGACTCGTGCAGAGCGAACGAGGCTACCAAACCCAAGGAAGTCGGTTTGACCAACAATACCCAGATCATCTCGGTCAGCACCCAGTCACCGGAGCGTGCGGACCAGACCAGAGCCATAGCAAAGAAGGCAACGAGGACAACCAGCAGTGGCCACACCTGAGTGACCACCGCCCAGATAACGGTGCGGATCTTCAGGTCAGTTGCCGGACATCTCTTTGAGGAGGTGCTCACGGCGCTGCTTCAACCCCCGGTAGATGACCTGGATCATTGTCAGGACGATGGTGAGTATGAAAAAAAAGACAATGAGTGCGGTCGGGTTCCCGACACCCATGGTGATGCCCAGCGCCCCACTATCCTTCTTCACTGTCTCGAAGACCAACGATCCAAAGAAGGCTTTCCGTTCGACTATCTCATCAGTTCCCGTTGAGAACATGAGAGCGAGCAATATCACCGTCGCGGTCACCAGCGTCAGCAGAGCTGCCCCTAGAGCGGACTTCACGACCGACCGCGCCTTGATCATTCCTTCTCCTCGACTCACTCGTGTGAATTCCTTGCACTGCATACCAGATGAACAGAACGGCCACTCCTGCAAGGCATACCATCATTGCCCAGGCCGGAAGGCTGAGCATGCCCAGCCCGATCATTGACAAGCCTAGAACGATCCCGACCACCGATAGCCCCAGGAACACGGAGACCGGATTGTCCTTCTCTGCCGGGAACACGATGCTAATGCACGTCGTCATAACTGCCCCGCCCAGGCAACTCACTAGGGCCGTGCCACTAGCAAGGAACTGGTTCGGGTAGATCGCAACTGTGATAACGAGGCCCGGCGCAGCGAACACAGTAAGCAGAACGAGTTGCGCCCTCATGAGACGGCCGTAGACCCGCCAGGCCGATACTCGTGCGCCGGGCAGTAGCCGCAACGGCTGGGTGGCAGTGAACTGGTATAGGCCGCCGAAGGACAAGGCGGCGAAGCTCCACATCGGGTTCACCGAGGGCTTGGCCAGCAGGTAAACGAACAAAGCAACCGTCATAGCGGCGGCAGCCACGGTCTGCGCACTGCGCAACAGACACCAGTCATACGGTCCCAGAACGTTACGCAACCGCAGGCTTCCCGGAAGTTTCAGATAGCGGGACTGGCGCACATGCTGGTTCGGAGCAAGCACGAATGCGAGAATCATGAGCACGGCCGCTGCCACCATCACGACGGTGAGAGCCAGCCAGGCACCATGTTCGTTCCACACCCAGGACATCGACGTGACCCACGTGTACTCGGTCCGCCTTTTCAGATACGCGTCGGAGATGTCCCGAATCATCGGCGTCATCTGCGCGGAATAGTACGCGAGCACCGCAAACAGGGTCAGCACATTCAGGATACCTGCCATCCGACTAAGCCCCACCAGCCCCCACATACGGGTCAGTATCTGGTAGAGGACAGACAGTAAAAGATAGGCCAGGACCACTGGCAGGATGACCGATGCTGTGATGTACCCGACCGCAGACGGACCCAGGATGATCAGCGCGCTGACCGCGAGGGAGATTATTCCAGCGGCAGCCACGACGGCGGTCATCGCCGCCTCATATATGAGGAACGCCGCCGAGCGTTCCCGGTTGGTGACCGGAAGCTGATAGCTGAACTGGAGCATCCCTTCAGCATTGATGAACAATACCTTCACCAGGAGGAACGCAATCTGCACCCACAGCAGAAGAGAAACCGTCGAAGTGTTGAACAAGAGGCGCCACACGGCCGCTTCGTCGGAGAGCGGCCGCAAGAAGAAGTAGGCGGCGGCGCACATAGTCCCCAGAAGCAGAGCAGTCGCCGTGGCGACAAACACTCTGACTGGAGTGGACCTCAGCACACCGACTCGCAAGACTCTGCGCCGGAAAAAAACCAGGAGCATCCGTGCCAGGACTGCGGAATGCTTCAGCCTAGTCATCGCTGAGCCGATTCAAGATAGTCGAACACCATGGAGGCCACCGACCCGTGCTCATCGACCAGATCCTTCGTCGGCTCGTCGTACACCACGTGGCCTAGGTCGAGAAATACGACCCGGTCGGCCAGACGTTCCAGTGTGGTGAAGTCGTGTGTACACAGCAGGATCGAGCGGCCTTCGTCGCGGATCCGACGAAACTCCTTCTCACTGAGGTGCAGCGCCTCAAGATCAATGCCGTTGAGGGTCTCGTCGATGACGGTCAGCGGCCGTCGCATAATAAGCGCGGACACCAGTTGCGTCTTCTTGCGCATGCCGTGCGAGAAGTCCTCGATGAGATGATCATAGCGGCCCTCCATCGAGAACTTGCGGAACAGAACCATAGCTCTATTGTGGTCGACATCGAGGTCAAACAGTTTGCCAATCGTCGTGAGGTATTCGCGGGCTGTGAGAAACTCAGGCAGGTAGTCATTGCTGGACAGATACATACCCAACTGCTTGGCCTGAGATAGGGCGTGTTCGTAACCGCCGATACTGATGGACCCAGACTGAAGGCGCACGAGATCGAAAATACTTCTGATCAGTGTAGATTTTCCAGATCCGTTGGGGCCAACGAGACCGACGATCGTCCCTTCTTCGACGGTGAAGGACACGTCCAGGAGAACGTTTACGATTCCGTCATAGGAATAGCTGACGCCATTGACATCCAAGAGGGTCACTATCGCCTGTTCCTTTATCGACTCCGCCAATCAGACGGTGGCGCTCAGGCAGCCCGCCGATATGATCGGGGGATGCGGACTACCTGAGCACCTGGAAACATAGCCGTCAGAAGGCTATTTACCGGAGGGCTCTACACACATTCAAAGCGGACCTTCAGGCCGAAGTTCCTGAAGGACCAGCTTCCGCTGAAGGTCTTGTTCTGCTTCACCACACACCAGACAGACAGCCCGGCGATGATAGTGGCACCCAGGGCAAGGATGACTGCGGTGAACGCCAGGAACCATCCGTCGTAGCGGACAAGACCCTTGTCGATCTTCGCTTGGATCGAGTGGGCAGCGCGTGCGGGTGCCGTAGTCGCGGCTGTGTACGCGTTGATGGACGCGGACGTAAACGCACTCACGGTCTTTTCCTCGGCCGGCTCGACAGCAGTGCCAGGTTCCCGTACCAGAGTTGACGCAGACACAGTCGTTCTCCCTTTCGGTTTGCTGTTGACGCCGAAGACGATGCCAGGCCCTTGCTAAACGGTTCTAGTGTCCGCAAGGACACTCTGCGACAAGAAGCTCACACTTCCGGTACGTCGCGATGACGGCAGCCTCTGCCCGCGAGGAGATGTCCAGCTTGATGAACACGTTGGCGATGTGCTTCTTTACTGTCCGCTCCGCAATACACCACTGGGCGGCTATGTCCATGTTCGTCAGGAAGTCGCCAAGCGCAGCGAGGACTTCACGTTCACGTAAGGTCAGGAGGGACAGGTCTGCCTCATGCACCCATCGCGGTATATGAGGAAGAACGCAACAAGCCCCTCTACGACTCTGTGCCACGGTGCATTCGTCTGAAGGCGAGTCCAATTCCCGCTCCCCCATGTGTGCGACCGACCCTGAAGCATGTGGTCCGTTTTCATATGCGCCCCACTGATCAAATGGAGCGAGCGGGAGAGCGTCCGGGTCACTGGCTGCCCCCCTCTGCGTGCCGCACGCAGCAGAAACAATATAAGTGCAAGTGACCATACCCAGGCGGGTAGACCCACGCACTTCAACAAGGATGGCTGAAATCGGGTGCGTCAAGTCAACGGCCCCGCCTCACATCCGGTGGCCACAGAGCGTTCTGCTATCCGAGGAGGGGCGGGGCACGGCGGCGCGGCACGCGGCCGGGTCAGGCCGTCCCCGGCACCGCGAGGGCCTGCGCGCCGGGGTGTTCCAGGCGGCTGAAGGCGTGTGCGGCCGAGACCAGGGTCATGTGGTGGTGCCAGCCCGGATAGGAGCGGCCCTCGAAGTCCAGCAGTCCGAAGTCCCGTTCCATCCCCTGCACGGTGGCCCGCGCCCCGCGCCGCAGCTGGGTGAGCGCGAGGAGTTCGTCGGTGCGCCGCTGCACCATGTTGGTGAGCCACAGCTTGGTCGAGCGCCGTCCCGCGCTGTGCCGCACGGCGAACAGCCGGTAGGTGCGGTAGGACTCCTGGCGGCCGCGTCGCACCTCGGGCAGCCGCACCAGTTCGGTCAGCACCGGGGCGTGGCCCGGCTGGCCCTCGCGCATCTCTGTGGCGTACGACGGCTGGCCGTGGTGCTTCAGCTCGAAGAATCGCCGCGCCTCGACGGGGGCTGGTAATTCGGTGCCGTACGCCGAGAATCCCGATGCCATCGCTCCCCGAGCCGGGAGTTGGCGGAGCTGGCGGCCCATCGCGCGCGGTCCTCCCGGAACCACCGGCATCCGGCCGGGCACCGCGACGACGAAGGCCCTGCCCTGCCGGGTGAGCCCGCGCACCAGCGCGCTGGTGGCGGCGTACGCGCTCAGGTCGGCGATGACGGGGACGTCGCGGAGGCTGGTCCTGGACCCCAGCGCGTCCACCAGGTCCAGGGCGTGGTGGTCGATGGCCCGTGTGCTCACGCCGTCCGGGATACGGGCCCGAGCCCTGCGCTCCTCGTCGTTGACCCAGGATCCGGGCAGCAGCAACTGCCAGTCGACCGGCACCGCTTCGGATTCGGTGACCAGGAAGGCGCCGACGCCCACCTGGCAGTTGACCGACCTGCCGGTGGCCGGGACGAAGCGGCGGTGCACACCGCAGGAGTAGTCGCCGCGCTTGCGCAGCACGGCCACGTCCAGCGCCCAGGCACGCGGGGTGAGGCGCTCCTCGGCCCAGCGCAGCAGTTCGGCCCGCGCGGGCCCCCAGTCCCAGGGGCTGGCGTTGATGAACTGGTGCATCGACTGCGAGGCGGTCGGCGAGTCGGAGACGGCCGCGGCCAGCCGCCGCACCGACTTCTTGCCTTCCGCGGTGAGCAGACCCGTGAGATACGCCTGCGCCCAGTAGCGCTGGTCGGCCCGAGGCAGGTGACCGAAGAGCCGCTCGACGAACATCGGGACCGACGCCTGAGGATGGGTCACGTCGCGGTGTGCCATGGTGCGTTCCCTCCTTGTGCCGGGCTTACGGTTGGCCACCCAGAAAGAATAGCGAACGTCCTCTTTGTTTCATGGCATCGAGCCGGACTGTTCCTCCAGAGCACCGCGACAGCGCGACTTAGGCAAGTAGCATGCCTGTCCGACGTGTACCCAAGCACAGGAGTCCGCCACCGCGCCGGTGCCGGGCGAGCCCCTTGCCACCCCGTTGACCAGCGGACATCACGGGTGGGGCGGGGCGCGTGTGGCGCGTGTACGGGGATGAGCCGCGCGGGGCGTCAGCGCGGTGCCCGGCCTTCGCGCACCCTCTCGTCCGTCTCCGCGCACCCCGCGTCCGCCCCCCGCGCGCAACGGTGTTCAACTCGCCGCGCGTACGAGCGCCTTGCCCAGTTCGGGCAGCTCCCGCAGTTCGGCCAGCGCGCGGTCCGTGGCGAGGCCCGGCAGGAAGTAGCGCCAGAGCGCCGCGATGCGGTCGGGCAGGTCGGCCGTCTGCTCCACGGCGATCCGCGACAGCGTCTGCGTGCCCGTGCAGGCGCCCACCAGGACCTGCGCGAACTCCCGTTCGTCCACGCCGTCGAGCAGCTCACCGCGCCGTCTGGCGGCGACGAGCTGCTGGTGGAACACCTCCGCCCACCGCTCGTGGGCGGCGCCTTCTTGCCGCAGACCGAACTCCCCCTGTTCCACGGCCAGTCGGAAGGTCGACCGAAAAGCGACATTCGTCTGCAGCTGCTCGGAGAGGTGAAAGGTGATCCGGACCAGACGGCCGAGTCCGTCGTCGCCCGGCGGCAGCTCGGCGCCCGCGAGCCAGTCGTTGACCATGACGGCCAGCGCCAGCGCCTGCTTCGACTTGAAGTGGAAGTACATGCTGCCGTGCGTGACCCCGGCCCGGTCCATGATCTTGCTGATACTGGCGCCGCTGTAGCCCAGTTCGTCGAAGACCTCGGCGGCAGCCTGGAGGATCACCTCGCGCGTCCTCACGGCCCGTTGTTGCCTCAGCTCGACCATGCGCCGACAGCGTCCTCTCCGTAAAACAAACCGAACACTCGCTATGTTAATCCCTGGTTCCCTGTGCAGCTACCTGTCAGGGAGTACCCGTTGTCTCCCTGACAGGGGGATACCCGATTTCCTCCCTGGCAACGAGTCGCGTCATCACACCCAGGGCGCCATCGGGTACCAGGGGATGATGTCCTTGCGCGCGAGCAGCCGTACGTCCCAGTACAGGAACAGGAACACCCCGGCGACGATGAGCGTCACGGCGGTGAACGCCGCGATCCGTCCGGGCCTGCCGGTCAGCCACGCGTGCAGCCGGTGGCCAGCGAAGTAGACGACGGCGAGGAAGATCACCGACATGATCGCGATGTTGCCGAGCGACTGGAGTACGAACGCCCCCGCCCCGTAGAGGGGGTTGCCGCTCTCCGCCGCGTCCCGGAAGAGATGGCGGAACAGCGAGAAGGGCCGCCCGATCAGGAAGCCGCCGACGAGGGCGCCCATGAACACCATCCGGGCGTGCGGGAAGCGCCGGGAGACGCGGGCGAAGGGGTCCCGGACGTAGCCCAGCGCGGCCAGCCCCATCCAGAGCATGGCCAGTCCGACGATCCCGTACACGACCATCGCCTGCAGGATGCGCCCGGACAGCTCGCCCGGCGCGGAGCGGCCCTGCGAGAACTGCGGCATCGACGTGCCCACCAGGCCGACGACCGCGCCGTACAGGGCGGAGACCACGATCATGCCGAGCGACAGCCACCCCAGCGGCTTCAGCGCCGCCGCGACCCTGCCCCAGCGGGTGCCGACGGTGCCGAGCAGCGGGGCCACGGTCCCGAAGGCCGCGATGTTGCAGGCCGTGAACGTACCGGCGAGCCCCGTGGTGAAGGCGAAGACGATCCCGGACAGCACGCCGGTCAGCGGGCCCTCCGCGGCTCCCTCGCCCAGGACCGTGTCCGTGATGGTCCCGCCGATGGTCCGGTCCACGAACCGCGCCGACCACACCACGGTGAGCAGGAATCCCGCGAGTGCGCTGAGCAGCAGGATCCGCCCACGGCGCGGCACGGCGGTAGCGGCAGTACGGGATACCGGCTCGGCGTCCTGGGGGTCGCTGGTCTTGGGTAACGCGTCCGTTCGTGCCATGGCAGGCCCCTTCCGCCGCCCGGTTCCGCCGTGCCGCGCGGGCGTTCCCGCGCGGCTGCGGTCGAGCGTAGGGAGTGCGCCGCCCTGGTCGTTCTTCTCACGTGCGCTGTGTGTCACGCGGCCGGTGTGTCACGCGGCCGGTGCGCGCCGCTCAGTCGATGCCGCGCACCAGCTGCGGTTCGAGGATCTCGTCCTCGTCGGCGCCCGCCAGAAGCAGGACCGGGGCGTTCGGCGGGATGTCCCGGAACTGGCACGCCTTGGGCCTGGACGGCTCGAAGTCCTCACAGACCGTGAGTAGTGTCGTGAACGTGGCATTCTCGTCCATGTCGCCTCCTCCAGATCGGCCCATCGTCGCGCCGGACCCTTGAGAAGCGCTCACGGACGGCTGAGGGGACGGGGAAAGAGACGGGGAAAGAGACGGGGAAAGAGACGGGGACAGGGGCAGGGGCAGAGACAGGTACCTGTCGGCTTACGCGACCAGCGCCGCCGCCCGCTCCTGGCTGACCTCGATCGACTTCGCCGTGTCGGCGACCGCGATGCTCGGCACGAGCAGCCGCCACATGCCGACCGTGCGGCGCGGCAGGTCGCGGCGGGCGCAGGCCAGCTCGGACTGCAGCTGCATGCCCGTACAGGCGCCGACCACGAACTCCGCGACCGCGCGCGGCTCCACATGGCCCTGCAACTCCCCCTGGTCGCGGGCGTCTTCCAGATAGCGCGCCATGACGTCCTCCCACTCCCGGTGGGAGGACGTCACGTCCTGGCCGTCGAAACCGCCCCGTTCCGTGGCCAGCCGCAGGGCGGCCCGCAGCACGGCGTCGGCCTGAAGCTGATGGGACCAGACCAGCGTGACGTCCACGAGGCGCTGCAGACCGCTGGACGCCAGCCGGGGGTTGATCGTCTCGGTCTGCGAGCACATGACCGCGCGGGCGAGGTCTTCCTTGTTCGGGAAGTGGAAGTACACGGCGCCCAGCGTGACTCCGGCCCGCTTCATGATCTCCCGCATGCTGGCGCCGCGGTAACCGTGCTGGTCGAACACTTCCGCGGCGGCGGAGATGATCACTCTTCTGGTGCGTACCGCTCGTTCCTGTTTCGGCTCGGTAGCCATGACCGCCTCACGCCATCTCGCGGTAACAAAGCGAACAGCCGTTATTTTACCGGTCTGCTGGCGGCGCGACCAGTGCCGGTTCCTCTCCTACGCCGCCGGCTCTTACGCCGCTGACTCCTACACCGCCGGCTCCTACGCCGCCGGCTCCTACGCCGCCGGCTCCTACGCCGCCGACCGCGCCAGGTGCCGGGCCACTTCCAGGGACTGGTCACGGTTGAGGCGCGGGTCGCAGGCGGTCTCGTACCGCAGCGCGAGATCGGCGTCGGCGACCGGGGCGACGCGACCGCCGACGCACTCGGTGACGGCGCTGCCGGTGAGTTCGAGATGGACGCCGCCGGGGTGGCTGCCCAGCTCGCGGTGGACCGCGAAGAAGCCGTCGATCTCGTCGAGTACGGCGTCGACATGGCGGGTCTTGTGCCCGCTGGCGGCCCGGACCGTGTTGCCGTGCATGGGGTCGCAGACCCACACGGGCCGCACCCCGGCCGCGGTGACCCGCTCTACCAGGGGCGGCAGCACCTCGCGTACGGCGGCCGCGCCCATCCGGGCGACGAGGGTGAGGCGGCCCGGCTCGCGGTGTGGGTCGAGCCGGTCGACGAGCGCGAGCACCTCGTCGGGCGTCGCGGTCGGGCCGATCTTGACGCCGACCGGGTTGCGCACCTGGCGGGCGAAATCGACGTGCGCGCCGTCGAGCTGGCGGGTGCGCTCGCCGATCCAGAGCAGGTGCCCGGAGGTGGCGTACAGCCCGCCGGTGCGGTCGTCGAGCCGGGCCAGGGCGCTCTCGTACTCCAGGATCAGCGCCTCGTGGCTGGTGAACAGCTCCTCGTCACGGCCGTCGGGTCCGGGGCCGCCGCCGCTCGCGGCGCGCGAGCGCAGGAAGTTCAAGGTGGCGGCCGACGCGTCGTAGACGCGGCCGAGGCGTCGAGGGTCGGGGGTGCGGGCGGCCGCCGTGAAGGCGCGGCCGTTGACGGCGTCGCCGCGGTACGCGGGCAGGGTGACCGTTCCGTGGGTCTCGGTGTCCCGCGAGCGGGGCTTGGCGTACTGGCCAGCGATCCGGCCGACGGTGACGACCGGCCGCCGGAGGCCCGCGGCCAGCACGTCGGCCATCTCGCCGAGGGTACGGAGCTTGCCGTCGAGCTGGTCGGCGGTGACGGCGTCGAAGGTCTCGGCGCAGTCGCCGCCCTGGAGCAGGAACGCTTCGCCGCGGGCGACGGCCGCGAGGCGGGCGCGCAGCCGGTCGCACTCCCGAGCGGTCACCAGCGGCGGCCGGACGGTCAGTTCGTCGGCGACGGCGCGCAGCGCGACGGGGTCGGGCCAGTCGGGCTGTTGCGCGGCTGGCTGGGCGCGCCAGGCGTCGGGCCTCGGGTCGGCGGGCAGCAGGGCCGACTGGGCGGCGGTGCGGGCGGGGGGCGTCATGGTGGCCTCGCTCGGGTCGGCAGCCGTCAGCGGACGGTAGGCGAAGGGGTAGCCAAAGGGCATGATCAGGCTCGGTCGAGGCGCGTGAAACTTGCTCAAGACCGGCTCGAAACGCCGAGGCCAGACCTCCCGCCCGAGGGATCCGCGCGCCTGGGCCGACCCGCCCCGCCCGGCGGGTCGGCCCAGGCGCGCGGAGGGGCGGGCGCACCCCCGTGTCGCGGTGCGCCCGCCCCCTGCACTCGCCGCCGAGACGCTCCGAGGTCAGACGATCTTCATCGTCGCCATCATGCCCATGGCCGAGTGGTCGAGCATGTGGCAGTGGTACACATACGCGCCCTTGTATGTGTCGAAGGTGGCCTGGACCTTGATCGTGTCGCCGGGCATCAGCCGCACCGTGTCGTTCAGGCCCTGCTCGCTGGGCCCCGGCGCCTCCCCGTTGCGCTCCAGAACCCGGAACTGCACCAGGTGCATATGGAAGTTGTGCGGCACGAACTTGTTGGCGTTGGTGACCGTCCAGACCTCGCTGGCGCCGAAGCGGACGCGCGCGTCGACCCGCTCGTGGTCGTACACCTTCTCGTCCACGTACGCCTTCGGGTTGTCGCGCCCGTCCTCGTCCATCCGCAGCGTGACGCTGCGTTCGGCGGTGGGCTCGGGCAGCCGCGGCAGGGTGCGCAGGACGGACGGCACGGAGCTGTCGTCCTCGGCGGTGCGCACCACGTCGAACCGCAGCACCTCGCCGATGTCCTCGACGGGGCCGAAGCCGGTGTTCTTCAGGACGAGCTTGGTGCCCACCGGGTAGCGGGAGAAGTCGATGACGACGTCGGCGCGTTCACCGGAGGACAGATAGACCGACTTGGTGGTGTGCGGGCGCTCCAGGAGTCCGCCGTCGGAGCCGATCTGCACCATGTCGCTGTCGTCTTCCAGCCGCAGCTCGAAGAAGCACATGTTGGAGTGGTTCGCCAGGCGCAGCCGGTAGGAGCGGGCGGCGACCTGGAAGTACGGGTAGGGCGCGCCGTTGACGAGCAGGGTGGTGCGGGCCCGGTCGCCCTGTTGGTAGATGAGTTCGCCGGTGTCGGTGTTGAAGTGCGCGTCACGTATCCCGATCAGGACGTCGTATTCGTCCTTGGGCAGCGGCAGCGCCTCCTCCTCGTCGTCGGTGAGCAGATAGCTGCCGTGCAGTCCGCGGTAGACGTTCTCGGACTCCAGGTGGTGGGCGTGGTCGTGGTACCAGAGCGAGGCGTGCGGCTGCGTGTTGGGGTACACGTAGAAGCGGTCGTCGCCGGGCGCGATGGTGTCCATCGGGGCGCCGTCGTGGTTCGGGGGCACCTCGCCGCCGTGCAGGTGCACGGAGGTGTCCACGTCCAGGTGGTTGTTCTGGTGGACGATGACGGGCCGACCTCGGCGGGCCTTGATGGTCGGGCCGGGGAACTGCCCGTCGAAGGTGCGCAGTTCGGTCTGCAGGCCCGGCAGGATCTCCTTGCGCGCGGTTCGCATGGTGACCTCGTACAGGTCGATGCCGCCCCAGGTGGAGACCGGGTCGAGCACCGGCACCACGGGCATCGGCACCTCGAACCGCGGCACCGCCGCGGCCTGGCTCGATGCGGGTTGCGCGGCGGCGCGCTGGGTGTGCAGTACGGGCAGCAGCGAGGCCCCGCTGAGCCCCACACCCGTGGCGGCGAGTCCTGTGCCGAGCACGCGGCGTCGGGTGACCATCGTTCCTCCTACTACTGATATGTGACTGATACGCGCCGGGTATTGGCGGGAAAAGCGGTGGTGGCGCAGGCCGAGTGCAACATCTGTGCCTCGTGTCTGACTCGTGCGGTCTGACACGTACGGTCCGACTCATGCGGTCCGACTCGTGCGGTCCGACGGGTACGATCCGACGCGTGACTCGTACGGCCTGACGCGTGTGAGCCGGTCTCAGACGCCCAGGCGGCGGGTCAGGGCCTGGCGGCCCAGCAGCAGGGCCACGCCGGTGGCCAGCGCGACGGCCCCCAGCGCCAGGAAGTAGCCGGATCCGGGCACTTGGTCGCCCGAGACCTTCAGGGCGTTGCCGCCGACGCCGCCGCCGAGCGCTCCGGCCAGCCAGAACAGGGCCACCATCTGGCTGACGAAGGTGGCCGGGGCGATCGCGGTGGTGGCGCTCATGCCCACCGGCGCGAACGCGACCTCACCGGCGGCCAGCAGCAGGAACGAGCCCAGCAGCCACAGCGGCGAGACCCGCCCGCCGTCGGCCGCGAGGGTCGCGGCGACGGCCATCAGCAGGTAGGCGGCGGCGGTGGCGCCCATGCCGACCGCATACTTGACCGCCGTCGGCACCCGGTCGCCCGCGCGGTTCCACAGCCAGGCGCACAGCGGCGCGACCACCAGCACAAACAGCGGGATCGCCGCCTGGAACCAGCTGGCGGGCACGGTCTGCCCCAGCACCTCGCGGTCGGTCGCGTGCTTGGCGAACAGCGCGAAGGCCGAACCCCCTTGCAGGAACAGCGCCCAGAACACGGCCGAGGCGAAGAACAGCCAGATATAGGTCCGCACCCGCAGCCGCTCGGCCGCGGTCAGCACGGGATTCCGCAGCAGCCGCCAGAAGCAGACCACCGGCAGCACCACGCACAACAGCCCTACCAGCATCATCAGATGGACGATCTGGAAGGTCCCGAGCGCGGCGTCGACGCCGTACACCACGACCACCACGGCGAGCGCGGCGAGGGTGCCGCGGGTCACCCGCCCGCGCTCGACGGGCGTGGCGGACCGCTCGGGCGCGCTGCCGACGCCGCCGAAGTGCCGGGTGCCGCGCACGTACTGGACGAGGCCGAGGCCCATGCCGACGGCGGCCGCGCCGAAGCCGATGTGCCAGTTGACCGCCTCGCCGAGCACGCCCACCACGATCGGCGCGACCAGGGCGCTGACCTGGACGCTCATATAGAACACCGCGAAGCCCGCGTCGCGCCCCGCCCGGTCGTCGCGGTCGTAGAACGCGCTGAGCAAGCTGGCCATATTGGGCTTGAGCAGGCCGGTGCCGAGGGCGATCAGGGCCAGTCCGGGATACAGGGCCCCGGCGACGGGCACCGCCATCGACACATGCCCGGCGGCGATCAGTACGCCGCCGTACAGCACGGCGCGGCGGGCGCCGAGCACCCGGTCGCCGAGCCAGCCGCCGGGCACGGAGGCCAGGAACACCGAGGCCATATACAGGCCGTACAGCAGCGCGGCGTCGCCCGACGCCATGCCGAGCCCGCCCTGGCTGGTGTCCTCCGTCGCGTACAGGACGAGGATCGCGGTCATCCCGTAGAAGCTGAACCGCTCCCAGACGTCCGTGGCGAACAGAGTGGTGAACCAGCGCGGGCGCCCCAGCAGGCCGGGTCGCCTGCCACCAGCGGGACCGGGTCCGGGTCCGGGGCCAGGGCCGTCCGTGTGCGGGGCGGTGGTCACGGGCGGGTCGACGGGCGGCTGGTCGGCGGCGGCGGTGGGCGGTCGCGTCGGGACGGCCATGGCTTCTCCGTGGGACGTCGAGGGGCTGGGCTCAGAGCACGGGGAGGCTCACACCGCACGTTCGACGACAGCTCAAGAAGCGCTCAAGAATCCGAGAGGCGCTCAGGGCGCACTCCAGCGCCTCAAGTAACCTTCGAGGGCAACCCGCTCCCCTGACACCGGACTTCACTATCCTGCGGGATTATGTGGCTTGTAGGGGTTATCGGCGCTTTCGTCATCATCGTTCTTCCCGCGCTGCTCGGACGACGACTGCTCGGCATGGACGCCGGTGTCCTGCGGGTACTGCTCGCCGCGCTGGTCGGCGTCTCGGTGTCGGGCACGCTGATCGGCCCCCAGCTGCAGAGCTCCGGAAACGGTCCGGTGCTGCTCTCGCTGATGCTCGGCGTCGGACTGCTCACCGCGATGGTCTGCCTGTTCGTCCTCGACATGCTGGTGCCCTCGGTCCGGGTCCGCCCGCTGGCCTGGGCGCGTGCGGTGCGGGGCCGGATAGCCCGCGCCCGCCGCTACTCCCAGATCGTGTCGATCCTCGGACGGCACGGCCTGGGCCCGTACGTCACCGGCCGGGCCAGAAGCGGCGGCCCCGGACGCGTCTCGCCCACCCCGCACACCCCGTACACCCGGCACACCCAGCTCGCCCGCGAGCTGCGCGAGGCGCTCCAGGCGGGCGGCACCACGTTCGTGAAACTGGGTCAGCTGATGTCCACCCGCCGCGACTTGCTGCCCGAGGCGTACATCACCGAGCTCAGCGAGCTCCAGGACCGGGTGCCGCCGGTGCCCTGGCCGCAGGTCGAGACCGTGCTGACGGCGAGTCTCGGCGCGCCGCCGCACGAGGTGTTCGCCGCGTTCGACCGCGAGCCGCTCGCCGCCGCGTCCGTCGCCCAGGCGCACGCCGCCGAGCTGCGCGACGGCACGCGGGTCATCGTCAAGGTGCGCCGCCCCGGCATCCGCGAGACCGTCGAGCGCGACCTGGACATCGTCGCCCGGCTGGCCCGCACCTTGGAGAACCGCACCGAGTGGGGCCGTACCCTCGGCCTGACCGACCTGGCCGACGGCTTCGCCGTGGCGCTGCGCGAGGAACTGGACTTCCAGGTGGAGGCGCGTAATCTGACGGCCGTACGCAAGGCCGCCGAGGCCCGCCGCGACGACAGCGTCATCCTGCCCGCCCCGCACGAGCAGCTCAGCGGCGAACAGGTCCTGGTCATGGACCGCATCGACGGCACCCCCCTGGGCCAGGCCCGCCCGGACAGCCCCGAACAGGGCGCGGACCTGGCGCGGACGCTGCTCACCGCGCTCCTCGACCAGATCATGTACGACGGCGTCTTCCACGCGGACCCGCATCCGGGGAACATCCTGCTGTCGCCCGACGGGCGGCCCGCACTGCTCGACTTCGGCTCGGTGGGCCGTCTGGACGGCGGCCTGCGCTCCGCGATGGCCGAGCTGTTCCTCGCCGTGGACAGCGGCGACCCGGCCGCGCTGCGCGACGCCCTGCTAGAGGTGACCGACCGTCCCGAGGACGTGGACGAACAGCGGCTCCAGCGGGCGCTCGGCCAGTTCAGCGGCCGCCACCTCGGCCGCGGCTCGACTCCCGACGTGCGGATGTTCACCGACCTGTTCCGGCTCGTGGCCGACTTCCGGCTGGCGATCCCGCCCGAGATCGCGGCGGTGTTCCGCGCGCTGGCCACCATGGAGGGCACGCTCGGCCGGATGTCGGCCGGTTTCGACATCCTGGCCGCATCGCGCTCGTACGCCTCGACCCGGTTCGCGCGCCAGCTGGAGCCCGACACCGTACGGGACGCCGCGCGCGACGAGCTGCTGACCCTGCTGCCGGTGCTCCGGCGCCTCCCCCGGCGCATCGACCGGATCGGCGGCGCTCTGGAGGAGGGACGGCTCGCCGTGAACGTACGCCTCCTCTCGGACCCGCGCGAGCGCCGCGTCATCGGCGAACTGCTCAGCCGCGTCGTCCTGACCGGCCTCGGCATCTTCTTCGGCGTCCTGGGCGTCCAGCTGCTCGGCACCGAAGGCGGCCCGGACGTCACCGACACCCTGACCCTGTACGGCCTGCTCGGCTACCACCTGCTCGTCCTGTCCGCCGCGGTGGTGCTCCGCACCCTGCACGTCCTCACCAGGCCGATGCCCTGAGCGGGCCGGTCCCGCACGGCCGGTCCCGCGGGCCGCGCCGGGGCAGCCGCGCCGGGGCGGCTCACGGTCCGCCGGAGGCCACCACGGTGCTCTGGGACCCGCGGCGGGGCGTGGAGGGGGGCGGCTCGCCGGGCGGTGCGGCGAGCAGCCGGGTGAGCAGCGGCGCCGCCATGGCGGTGGTCACCAGAGCCATCACCACCAGCGAGCTGTAGAGCTGCACACTGATCAGGCCCAGGCTCAACCCGACGTTCAGCAACACCAGTTCGGTCAGGCCTCGGGTGTTCATCAGCACTCCGAGCGTGGTGGCGTCACGCCAGGCCAGGCCTGTGGCGCGGGCCGAGACGGCCACCGCGCCGAGCTTGCCGAGGCAGGCCGCCGCGATGACGGCGAGCAGGACCAGGACGCTGTCGCCGGAGAGCGAGGTGAGGTCCACCGAGAGCCCGGTGAGGACGAAGAACACCGGGAGCAGCAGCTTGCCGACGTGTTCGAGAGGCGGCAGCGCCAACCGGACCAGCCCACTGTCGCGGGGCATCACCATGCCGAACACGAACGCGCCGAAGAGGGCGTGGATGCCGATGTACGAGGTGGCGAACGCCGAGCCGAAGGCCCCGGCGGCCGCCAGGATCGCCGCGTAGGGCCTCAGGGCGTCCGGCAGCCGCCGGAACGCCGCGGCGAGCAGCGGCCGTACGCCCCAGATCATCACCGCGAGATAGCCGGCGGACCAGGCCAGCACCGAGACGAAGCCGCCCGCGCCGCCGGCGGCCGCGAGGGCGACCACGACCGCGAGCAGGCACCAGGCGAGTACGTCGTCGGCGGCCGCGAGGCACAGCGCGAGCGCCCCCACTCGGGTGTACTGCAGCCGGTGCTCGGCGATGATGCGGGCCAGCACGGGGAAGGCGGTGATGGACATGGCCGCGCCGAGGAACAGCGCGAACCCGGCGAACGGCACGCCGCGGCCCGCGGCGACGCCGTGCGTGCCGTACAGGAGCGCGGCGAGCCCGACGCCGAGCGCCATGGACAGCGTCAGAGCGCTGATCCAGATGGCGCCGGCGGACCGGAACCGGCCCTTGAGGGCACGGCCGTCGAACTCCCAGCCGATGACGAACATGAACAGCAGCAGACCGATCTGGGCGACGACGCCCAGGTGCGGGCGTACCTCCGTCGGGAAGATCCGCTCGGGCAGGCCGCCGGGCAGCAGCCCGAGCACACTCGGCCCTAGGCAGATGCCCGCCGTGATCTCGCCGATCACAGCGGGCTGCCCGAAGCGCCGCAGCACCAGGACGAACGCGGTGGTGACGGCGAAGATCAGGGCGAGGCAGCCGACGGCCGTCACAGTGATCCACTCCGCGTGGGGCATGCCGTTCTCCCTTGTGTCCGGGCAGCGGGTTCGAGGCCGGAACGGCTACGCGGCACGGTTCCGGTCGATCAGCTCGCTGAGCGTGGCGACCAGTTCGCCGACCGTCTGCTCTTGCAGCAGGTGGTGGGCCGGAACGGGGATCTGGAGCACGGACTCCAGGCGGCGCTGGAGGACCAGCGCGGTCAGCGAGTCGATCCCCTGGGTGTACAGCGGCCGACTCTGGGAGATCCGGTGGGCCGGCGGAATGTCGAGGCTGCTCGCCAGGTGGCGGCACAGGAACGTCTCAAGGAGCCGCAGGCGGGCATCGCCGTGTGTGTCACGCAACGTACCGGGGTCGAGGGTGGCTGGGGTTCCTGACATGTCTCATCCCTTCGTCGAGCGTGTGTGGACCGGCCGTCAGGGGCGCCAGGGGCGCGTGCGGGGGCGGGGCTGGGAGCCGCGCAGCGCGCGGGCGTCGGGGCCCGGACGCGGTCCGGCCCCGTCCGACCACATCAGGTGGAACCGCCAGCGGCGGATCCGCCAGCCGGCCGGGGTGCGCACCGCCTCCCCCTCGCTGTAGCCGCCGATGTCGAAGCGGCCGCCCGGATCGGGGCCGTCGTCGTGGTGCACATGCGAGGCGACGAGGTGGATGCGGACGCGGGCCGTGTCACCGTCCGTCTGAATGCCGTAGTTGGAGGCCAGATGGTGGGTGCGGGCGAAGCGCGACTTCCGGTCGAAGTGGAACGCGGCGGTCTTGTCGAGTCCCTCGACCGTGCCGACGGGGAACTCCAGGCGGCAGTCCTCGGTGAAGACCGCGCGGGGCCAAGTGTCCTCGAAGCCGTGGTCGTCCTGGGTGTCGAGCAAGGTGATGTACCGGTCTATCAGTTCGGAGATCTCGGCCCGGTCGGCGAGAAGGCGGACCTGGGCGCGCAGGGCGTCGAGTTCGTCCCGCGCGACGGTGACGGTGTCCAGACCGGTGGCGATGTCCGGACCGGTGACGGTGTCCAGACCGGTGGCAGTGTCCAGACCGGTGACGGTCTCCGAGCCGGTGGCGGTGCGTTCAGCGGGCGGGGAGGTCATGGGGGGAGGCTCCGTTTCTGGGGAGAGTCCGGTGCGTGACTCCAGCGACGCCTACGCCCCGCGGCTGCCCGCGATACGCCAGCCGCGGGGGTCGCGATGCCGCAGGACGCGCTCCGGGCGACGCCAGGGGGCGGTGGGCTGCTGCTCCTGCAGGCCGGGGCCCGCCGCGGCGAGCGCGGCGGCGCGGGCGAGCAGCACACTGGTCAGCGCGGCGATCTCGGCGGGGTCGGCCTGGCCCTTCACGACCCGGATGACCAGGGCCTCGCCCGCGCCGTCGGCCCCGCTCACTGCGGCGGGTTGCCGTGCTTGCGGCACGGCAGGTCGGCCTGCTTGCTGCGCAGCATCGCCAGCGCGCGGACGAGTGCGCTGCGGGTGTCCCGCGGGTCGATCACGTCGTCGATGAGACCGCGCTCGGCCGCGTAGTACGGATGCATCAGCTCCGCCTGGTACTCCTTGATCTTCTGCGACCGGACGGCCTCCGGGTCGTCCGCGGCGGCGATCTCCCGGCGGAAGACGACGTTCGCCGCGCCCTCGGCGCCCATGACCGCGATCTCGTTGGACGGCCAGGCCAGCGCCAGGTCGGTGCCGATGGAGCGCGAGTCCATCACGATGTACGCGCCGCCGTAGGCCTTGCGCAGCACCAGGGAGACGCGCGGCACGGTGGCGTTGCAGTACGCGTACAGGAGTTTGGCGCCGCGCCGGATGATCCCGTTGTGCTCCTGGTCCACGCCCGGCAGGAAGCCGGGCACGTCGATCAGCGTGACCAGCGGAATGTTGAAGGCGTCGCAGAACTGCACGAACCGCGCCGCCTTTTCGCTGGCGTCGATGTCCAGGACCCCGGCGAAGGCCGCGGGTTGGTTGGCGACGATGCCGACCACCTCGCCGTCGAGCCGGGACAGCACGCACACCACATTCGCCGCCCAGTCCGGGTGGACCTCGAAGTAGTCGCCGTCGTCGACGATCTCCTCGATGACGGCGCGGATGTCGTAGATCCGGCTGGGGTCCTCGGGGACGAGTTCCAGCAGCCGGTCGGTGCGCCGGTCGGCCGGGTCCGAGCCGGGGTCCTTGGGCGGCAGGTCGCGGTTGTTGGACGGCAGCAGGGACAGCAGGTGGCGTACGTCCTCCATACAGGTGCGCACATCGTCGTAGGCGAAGTGGGCGACGCCGGAGGTGGTGGCGTGCACGTCCGCGCCGCCGAGGTCGTTCTGGCTGATCTCCTCCCCCGTCACCGCCTTGACCACGTCGGGGCCGGTGATGAACATCTGCGCGATGTCGCGGACCATGAAGACGAAGTCGGTCAGGGCCGGCGAGTAGGCGGCGCCGCCCGCGCACGGCCCGAGCATCACGCTGATCTGCGGAATGACGCCGGACGCTCGGGTGTTGCGCTGGAAGATCCCGCCGTAGCCGGCGAGCGCGGAGACGCCCTCCTGGATACGGGCGCCCGCGCCGTCGTTGAGGGACACCAGCGGCGCGCCGGCCGCCATGGCCATGTCCATGATCTTGTGGATCTTCTGGGCGTGGGCCTCGCCGAGGGCGCCGCCGAAGATGCGGAAGTCATGCGCGTACACGAAGACGGTACGGCCGTGGACCGTGCCCCAGCCGGTGATCACACCGTCGGTGTAGGGGCGTTTGGCCTCCAGTCCGAAGCCGGTGGCCCGGTGTCGGCGCAACATCTCGACCTCGGTGAACGAGCCCTCGTCGAGCAGTAGTTCGATCCGTTCGTGGGCGGTGAGCTTGCCCTTGCCGTGCTGGCGTCGGGTGGCCAGCGGATCGCCGTGCCGGGCGGCCTGCTTGATCAGGCTGAGTTCCTCGGCGCGCTCCGCGGCGGACCACTGGCCGCGGTGCTCGCGTTCGCGCGGAGTCGGCCGGTCAGCCCTATGATCGACGTGGTCGACATGATCGGCTTTTGGTTCGGTCTGTTGCTCGATCGACATGGGTGAGTCACGCTCCCTCGTCCGATGCTCGGATGGTCGTGCCGTCGGCGTCCAGGTCCACCGTCCCGCCGGCGTACAGCCCGGCGGGCGGCAGCCAGCGCACAGCGACCCGCTCCGGCGTCCCGCCGCGCACGGCGACGGCCGCGTTGTGCCGGGGGCCGCAGTGCAGGTCCAGCAGTGTCCAGCCGCCCGGCCGACGGCGCGGATCGGACCCCAGGTAGTCCTTGGCCGGGTCGCGGGACAGACCGGTGCCCAGCGCCTTGAGATACGCCTCCTTACGGGTCCACATCCGCCCGAAGACCGCACGCCGCTCCTCGGTGGCCAGGCCCCGCAGCTCCGTCTGCTCCCCCGCGTGCAGCGAGGGAGCGCACACCTCGACGGTCTCGGCCCGCGGCAGCCGCTCCACGTCGACGCCGACGACGGTGTGCGAGACGGCCACGACGGCCATGCCGTGGCTGTGCGCCAGGGAGAAGTGCAGCGGCGGGTCGGGGTGGGCGACGGCCGGCCGGCCGTGCGGCTCGACGCACTCGGGGCAGGGCTCCCGCACGAACGGCACGTCCCGTGCGGGCAGCCCCAGATAAGCGCCGAGCAGCCGGCGCAGCGCGACATGGGCGGACGCGTAGGTGACCGCGTCCGCGGGGCGCACGAAGGAGGCGGTGCGCCGGCGTTCCGCGTCGCTCAGCTCGGAGAGGTCCAGCAGTTCGGCCGCCGTCTCCAGCCGGGGGCGGCGCACCAGCCACACATCGAGCCGCCCGTGTGCGGGCGGCCGCGGAGCGGCGGTCCCGCGCTCCTCGTCGACGAGCAACTCCCCGATCACGTCGCGCTCGGGACGTCGTGCGAGACCAGGTGGCCACCCTGTCCGGCGTAGGTGTGCGGGCCGTCGTCCTCCGGGCCGAGCTGACCGGCCAGACAGGCGACGAGCTCGGCGGCGCTGTTGGCGCGCAGCAGCCGGTTGAGATTGACGTCGACCTTCAGGGCGGCCTCCATCCGCTGCTGGAGTTCGAGGCCGGTGATCGACCCGATGCCCAGGCTGTTCATCGGACGGCCCGCGGTGTCGATGGTGTCCGGCGACACGCGCAGCACTCGGGCTAGTTCGGCCCGTACGTACGCGTCGATGAGCCGGGTGCGCTCGGCCAGGTCGCAGGAGGCCAGGTGCGCGAGGCTCGGCGGGACCACCTCGACGACCTGGTCGCGCTCGAACTCGTAGTCCAGATCGTCGAGTTCGTCCAGGTCATCGAAGATCCAGTTCTTCGTCGTCTGGTCCATGATCGTGCCCGTCGTGGAGTGGGAGTAAGGGGAAGAGAAGGAGGGGAACAAAGGGAGGAACGGGGATCACGTGCGTGGTACGGAGGGGCCGTCCGCGGCGATGGCGGCGGACCGGGTGAGTCCGGTGAGCCCGACGAGGAGTCCGAGCCCGCCGAGTACGGCCACCAGCGTCAGGGCGGGTCGGCAGGCGTCGACCGCCGCGACCGGGCCGGCGCCGGGGTCCGCCCCGGCGAGCAGCGCGGCGACGAGCGCGACCACGACGGCCGCGGCCACCTGGACGGCCGTCTGGTACAGCCCGCTGCCCGCAGCGCGGTCGGCGGGCTGAAGCTCCGACGTGGCCTGGGTGTTCAGCGCGGCGAAGGACAGCACGAAGCCCGCCCCCACCAGCAGGAGCGTCGGCAGCACCCGGCCCGGATAGTCGAGCGGCCAGGACGGGCCCAGTTGCAGCAGGTAGCCGGCGAAGGCGCAGGCGGCGCCGGCCGGGATGAGACGGCGGGCGCCGAACCGGGCGACCATGCGACCGGAGCTGAGCGCGGTCAGCGCGGGCGGGAGCGCGGCGGGCACGAGGGCCGCCGCGGACGCCAGCGGCGACCAGCCGGCGACCGTCTGCATCTGGTACATCAGCACGAACAGCAGCCCGAGATAGGAGCCGTTGAAGCAGGCCGCGCCGAGCGCCGAGCGGCTCAGCGCCCCGCTGCGCAGCAGCCGGACGCGCACCAGCGGCTCGGCCGCGGCGCGTTCCACGGCCCAGAACAGCCCGAACAGCACAGCCGCCGCGGCCAGGCCGCCGACGGCCCGCGGGTCGCCCCAGCCGTGTCCGGGCAGCGCGCTGACGCCGTACACGAGGGCGAGCAGCGCGCCCGCGAAGGTGACGGCGCCCGCGACGTCGAAGCGGCGGGGCGCGGCCGGGGGCGCGCTCCCCGCCGTGCTCTCCTCGCCGGGGATGAGCCGCAGTCCGAAGACGAAGAGCAGCAGGACCGCCGGAGCCGTGAAGGCGAAGGCCAGCCGCCAGGAGTAGGCGGTCAGCCAGCCGGACAGCAGCAGGCCCGCGGTGAAGCCGCCGGCCCCGAAGAGGGTGTAGACGGACACCGCACGCGCGCGGGGGCGTCCTTCCGGGAAGGCGGTGGAGATGATGGCGAGCCCGGTGGGCGCGGTCAGGGCCGCGCAGAAACCTTTGACCAGCCGGGTGGCGACGAGCAGCCCCGGCTCCTGGGCGAGCGCGCTCAGCACGGAGGTCGCGGCGAACCCGATGAGCGCCGCCAGATAGACCCGGCGTCGCCCGAGCAGGCTCACCAGCCGGGTGCCGAAGAGCATCAGCCCGCCGAAGCCGATGGCGAAGCCCGTCATCGCCCAGTGCGCGCCGGTCAGCGGCAGCCCGAGGTCCGTGGCGATCGCGGGCAGCGCCACGACCGCCACGGACACCTCGAGCGCGTCGATGAGCATGTTCCCGGCGAGGACGAGCAGCAGTCCCCACAGCCGAAGGCTCCACCGCCCGCTCGCGGTGTCGGCCACCTGCGTCGGAAGCGTCCTGGTCACGGCGTCATCCCAGGAGGGTGCCGCCGCTGGCGTCCACGAAGGAACCGGTGATCCAGCGGGCGTCGTCGGAGACCAGGAAGGCGATGACGTCGGCGACGTCCTGCGGCTCCCCGACCCGGTTGAACGTGGACAGCGCGGCCATGGCCTCGACGGCCTCGGGAACGTCGAACAGCGGGTTGCCGTTCCGGGTGATGCCCGGCGCGACGCTGTTGACGGTGATGCCCCGCGGGCCGAGCGCCTTGGCGAAGTGCAGCGCGAGCTGCTCGACGGCGCCCTTGCTCATCGCGTACGCGACCTCGTCGGGGTTGGCGAACCGGGTCAGCCCCGAGGAGGTGTTCACGATCCGCCCGCCGTCGGGCATGTTGGCGAGCGCCCGCTGGATGATGAAGAACGGCGCCTTGGCGTTCACCGCGACGATCCGGTCGAACTGCTCCGGCGTGGTGTCCTCCGGCTTGACCCCGCCCATCACACCGGCGTTGTTGACCAGGATGTTCAGCTCGGTGGAGCCGGTGCGCTCCTTCAGGCCCTCCTCCAGTGCGAGGAAAAGCTCGTGCACATCGCCTGCCGTGCCGAGTTCGGCCCGTACGGCGAACGCCCGCCCGCCGTCCTTCTCGATCCCGGCGACGACCTCGGCCGCCGCCTCCTCGCTGGTGCCGTAGTGCACGGCGACGAGCGCGCCGTCCCGTGCGAGCCGCTCGGCGGTGGCCCGGCCCATGCCCCGGCTGGCGCCCGTCACGAGCGCGGTCTTCCCGGTCAGGTTACCCATGTGCTTTCTCCAGCCGTTGTGTGTGCTGACGTGGTGGTGCGGGACGCGGTGCTGTGTGGCGCGGTGGTCCGTGGCGGCGCGTGGCCGGTCGGCGGGGGCGGGTGCCTGGCGCTCGGCTGGCTCGTCGGGGGCGAACCAGCGGGCGAGCGCCGCCTCAAGGCCGTCCGGCGAGCCGCCCGCCCAGGCGACATAGCCGTCCGGGCGGACGAGGACGGCGGCCAGGTCCCGCAGGGGGCCGTCGTCGGCGGGGCGTGCCGTCACCGTGTCGACGACACCGGACCAGGGCCGGGCCGACCGGGCGACGCGCCCGCGCAGTGCCTCGTCGCGGGCCGTCACGAGCAGCAGACCCCGTGCGTCCCGCAGCAGTCGCGAGGCGGTCGTACCCGAGTCCAGTCGCACCTCGGGCAGTCGCGCCCCCACCAGCTCCGGTCCTTCTCCCGCCCCGTACCGCACATCCAGCCCGCTGATCGTCCCGGCCAGATGCGCCCGCACCCGCTCGTACGACGTCAGCTCGCCGACCACCGAGCGCAGGGCCTCCACCTCGGGCCCGCCCAGCAGCAGCCGGGCCTGCGCCCGGATGTGGGACAGCACCCGGCGTCCGACCGTGTGCCGTTCCTCGTGGTAGGTGTCCAGCAGCCCGTCGGGGGCGCGCCCGCGCACCGTCGCCGCCAGTTTCCAGCCCAGGTTGACCGCGTCCTGGAGGCCGAGGTTGAGCGCCTGGCCGCCGATCGGCATCTGCTGGTGCGCCGCGTCGCCGGCGAGCAGCACCCGCCGGTCGCGGTAGCGGACGGCCTGCCGGGACGCGTCGCCGAAGGAGTTGACCCACAGCGGGGTGCCCCCGCTGATGTCCTCGCCGGTGACCTCCCGCCAGGCCGCCGTGATGTCCGCGAAGTCCGCCTCGCTCGCGCCGCGCGGCGGGTCGCCGAACCGGTGGACCATCACACGGGTGACGCCGTCGGCGCGCCGGGCGGCGATCGCCAGCCCCTTCGGCAGCCGCTGGAAACGCCGTGCCGGTATGTCGATGCCCTCGACATCGGCGCGGATCAGCTCCCGTTCCGCGTCGCCGCCGGGGAAGTCGATGCCCGCCAGCCGCCGTACGGCCGACTGCTCGCCGTCACAGCCGACGGCGTACCGGGCGGTGAACACCGCCCGCTTCCCCGCGTGCTCGGCCACCAGCTCCACATGGTCCTGGTGTTGCGTCAGGGACACGACCTCGTGGCCGCGCAGCACCCGCGCCCCGAGCCGGTCCGCCCAGGCGCCGAGTGCCTCCTCGGTGCGCACCTGCGGCACCTTCCACTGGCCGGGGTGGGAACTCGCCAGCGTGAGGTCCATCGGGAGACCGCCGAAGTGCCCCTTCGGCTCGCGCGGCGGCGGGGGGTCGCCGAAGCCGCCGGGCCCGTCGAGCAGCCCGCGCTGCTCAAGGATCTCCATGGTCCGCGCGTGCAGCGTGGACGCCCGCGACTCGGTCGTCGGGGCGTCCAGCCGCTCCAGTACGGTCACATCGGCGCCGCCGAGCCGCAGTTCCCCGGCGAGCATCAGCCCGACGGGTCCGGCGCCGACCACGACGACGTGCGTATCGACAGCGTCGGCGCCGGCCATGGGTCAGCGCCCCGCTTCGGCGTAGTCCTTCGCGTGGCCCAGGGTGGCACGGCTGTTGGTGCTCAGCGCGGTGCGTACGTACTCCTTGGCCTCGGCCACGCCCGCGTCGGGCCCGAGGAACTTCTGGATGTTCTCGGGGCGGAGCACGACGGTGTGCTGCGAGGAGGCGGTGCTGCCGGTCTCCGTCTCGCGGAAGGTCCAGTAGCCGGTGTGCAGGCTCATCAGGCCCGGCAGAGTGGTCTGCTTGTAGGCGATCTTCTCGCCCTCCAGGCACACCCGGTACGACTTCGTGGTGTGGGTGGAGCCGTCCTTGGCGCGGGTGTCCATCTCCAGGGTCTGCAGGCCGGGGGTGTCCTCGGTGAGCCGTACGGTCGCCACGTGCGGCAGCCGCTCGGACCACAGACCGGCCTCGTTGACGAAGTCGTAGAGGTCCTTGGCGGACCCGGCGACCTCGATCGTGTCCTCGAAGGAGAAGGTGAGTTCCGCGGAGCCGGCGGCGAGTTCGACGTTGGTCTTCAGGGCCGCGAGCTCCGAGCGGGAGTTGCGGTCCACGGCCTCGTCGATCCAGGCCAGGCCCGCGGGGTCGTCGTCGACGGCTGTGTAGTCGTGCAGCAGCCTCACGCGCGAGGTGTGCTCGTCGAGCGGCTCGGCGATCCAGGTCCCGCCCATGCTCGCGACCGGCGGGGTGGAGACCTGCTGCCGGAAGGTGATCCTGAGGCCTTCGGGGTCCAGGACGCGGCGCGAGGTCCAGTTCTTGGCCTCGCCGTTGGCCGTCGCCCAGATCCGGATCAGTTCCTCGTCTCCGGAGCGCTCCAGGTGGTCGACGTAGATGGTCGGCGGGAAGATCCGCGGCCAGTTCGCCACGTCGGCGATCAGCCGGTAGACCTCGGCGGCCGGGGCCGAGACCGTGATCTCGTGCTCGACTTCCCGCAGCTCGGATGCGGACATGTGTGAACTCCTCGGAGGGTGCGCGGTGGCGGCGGGATCAGAAGTTGCCGAGGCCGCCGCAGACGTTGAGGGCCTGTGCGGTGATGGACGCGGCGGTGTCGGAGGCGAGGTAGCCGACGAGCCCGGCGACCTCTTCGGGCGTGGAGTAGCGGCTGAGGGGGATCTTCGCCGTGAACTTGTCGCGGATGGCGTCCTCGGTGGTGTCGTACGCGGCGGCGTACCCGGCGCGTACCCGCTGGGCCATCGGGGTCTCGACATAGCCGGGGCAGACCGCGTTGACGGTGATGCCGGTGGGGGCGAGTTCGTTGCCCAGCGCCTTGGTGAAGCCGACGACTCCGTGCTTGGAGGCGGAGTACGGGGCGCCGAGTACCACGCCCTGCTTGCCGGCGGTGGAGGCGATGTTGATGATCCGGCCGCGGTCCTTGTGGCGCATGCCGCCGGTGGTGAGGACGGCGCGGGTGAGCCGGAAGACGCTGTTGAGGTTGGTCTCGACGACGTCGTACCAGAGTTCGTCCTCGAGGTCGGCGGTGACGCCGCCGCCGGACCGGCCCGCGTTGTTGACCAGGACGTCGACGGTGCCGTAGCGGTCCACGGCGGCCTGGACGAAGTTCTCGATCGACAGCGCCGAGCGCACGTCGAGGGTGGTGCCGTCGGCCTCCAGGCCCTCGGCTTGCAGCTCCTTGACGGTCCTGGCGACGTTGTCGGGGTCGCGGGAGCCGATGAAGACCCGGTGGCCTTGCTCGGCCAGCAACCGCGCCACCGCGAGGCCGATTCCGCTGGTGGCCCCGGAGACGAGGGCGACCCGCTGCTGCTTGTCGGACATGTCTGGTGCTCCTTCGTAGGCGCTTGTGGCCGTGTGTCTGCGGCTGGGCTGGGAGGGGCCCGGACGACGGGCCGCCGGCGCCCGGCTCGGGGCGGGCGCCGGCGGCTGGTGCGCGGGGCGGGGTGCGGGGTGCGGATCAGGCCGCGGCGGCGACCTCGGTCAGCTGGGCGTTGACCAGCTCCAGCAGGGCGCGGGGCGTCCTGGCCTCGGTCACCACGGTGTCGTCGAGCGATATCCCGTAGTCCCGCTCGATCCGGCCGCAGGTCTCCAGGATGGCCAGCGACTCGTAGCTGAGTTCCTCGAAGTCGGTGTCGAGGATGTCGCCGTCGAGGTCGACGTTCTCGTCGGCCCCGGCTGCCGCCAGGAGGATTCGCTTGAGGTCGTCGAGGGTGAAGGGCTGAGTGGCCACGGTGGGTCCTTTCCGTCTGATGGGATCCGCGCCCCGGACGCGTTCCGGGGCGCGGGGCGGGTCAGGGCGTGCGGACGACGAGGGCCGAGTTGAAGCCTGCGTGGCCGCGGGCCAGGACCAGGGCGGTGCGGACCTCCATGCCGCGCGGCTGACCGGTGACCAGGTCCAGGTCGTAGGAGCCGTCGGCGTCCACGTTGGTGGTGGTCGGCACGACGCCGTCCCGGATGGCGAGCAGGGCCGTCGCCACGTCGAGGGGGGCGGCGCCCGAGTAGAGGCGTCCGGTCATCGTCTTGGGTGCGGTGACGGGCACGCCGTGCGGTCCGAACACGTCGTTCAGCGCGTCGGCTTCGGCCCGGTCGAGTTCGGGCACGGCCGCCGCGTCGGCGAAGACCACATCGACGTCGCCGGCGTCCACGCCCGCGTCGGCGAGGGCGAGTTCGATCGCTTTGCGCAGTCCGGGCGGGCGTCCGGTGCCGGGCGCGGGGTCGAAGGTCGAGCCGTAGCCGGCGATCTCGCCGTACGCCCGGGTGCCGCGGCGGGCCGCGGCCTCCTCCGATTCGAGGATGAGGATGGCGCCGCCCTCGCCGGGTACGTGCCCGGCCGCCGCGGCGTCGAAGGGCAGATAGGCCCGGTCGGGCTCGTCGGACGTGGCCAGCCGGCCGCTGGCCAGCTGGGCCGCCCAGCCCCAGGGGCAGATCGAGGCGTCGATCGACCCGGAGACGATGAGCTGGGTGCCCTTGCGGATCTGGCGGCGGGCGTGGGCCAGCGCGTCCAGCCCGCCCGCCTGGTCGGAGACGAGCACTCCGCTCGGGCCCTTCATCCCGTTGCGGATGGAGATCTGGCCGCTGTTGACGGCGTAGAACCAGGCGAAGGACTGGTAGGCGGAGACGAACTGGCTGCCCTGGCTCCACAGTTTCCGCAGCTCGCCCTGGCCGAACTCGAAGCCGCCCGAGGAACTGGCGGTGACCACGCCCATGTCGTACTCGGGCAGTTCGGCGGGCGCCACGTCCGCGTCGGCCAGCGCCCAGTCGGTGGCCACGAGGGCGAGCCGGGTCATGTGGTCGGTCTGGGCGAGCAGCCGGTTCGGCAGATGGTCTTCGGCGGTGAATCCGGGCACCTGGCCGGCCAGCTTGGCCGGGTAGCCGGACGGGTCGAAGCGGGTGACGCGGGCGATGCCGCTCTTACCGGAGCGGGTGGCCGCCCAGTAGTCCGCCGCGCCCAGACCGTTGGGGGCCGCGACGCCGAGCCCCGTCACCACGGTCCGCGGGGTGGCCGTGCTCATGCCGTGCTCCTCTCCGGTCGGGCGAGCACCATGGCGCTCTGGAAGCCGCCGAAGCCGCTGCCGACGGTCAGCACCGCGTCCGTGCGGTGCTCACGGGCCGTCAGGGGCACATAGTCCAGGTCGCACTCCGGGTCCGGGGTGTGCAGGTTGGCCGTCGGGGGCACCACGCTGTGCTCCATGGCGAGGACTGAGGCGGCGATCTCGACGGAGCCGATCGCGCCCAGCGAGTGCCCGACCATCGACTTGATGGAGGACACCGGCGTGCGGTAGGCGTGCTCGCCCAGGCTCTTCTTGAACGCGGCCGTCTCGTGCCGGTCGTTCTGCTTGGTGCCGGAGCCGTGCGCGTTGATGTAGTCGATGGCGTCCGGGTTCATCCGGGCCTCGTCCAGGGCGACCGTGATGGCCTCGGCCATCTCCGCGCCGTCCGGGCGCAGGCCCGTCATGTGGAAGGCGTTGCAGCGCGAGGCGTAGCCGGCGATCTCGGCGTAGATACGGGCGCCTCGCCTGCGGGCCGATTCCAGCTCCTCCAGGACGAACACCGCGGATCCCTCGCCGAGGACGAAGCCGTTGCGGGTGCCGTCGAAGGGGCGCGAGGCGTGCTCGGGGTCGTCGTTGCGCGGGGTGGTGGCCTTGATGGCGTCGAAGCAGGCCAGGGTGATCGGGGAGATCGGGGCGTCGGTCGCGCCCGCCACCACCGCGCAGGCCGAGCCCTCGCGGATCAGTTCGGCCGCGTGGCCGACCGAGTCCAGGCCCGAGGTGCAGCCGGTGGAGACCACGGTCGCGGGGCCCTCGGCGCCCACCGCCCAGGCCACCTCGGCGGCGAAGGAGCTGGGCACCAGGTAGTCGTAGAGATGCGGTACGGCGTAGGAGTGGTCCACCAGGTCCAGTCGGCCGCCGTCGCTGACGACGCGGTACTCCTGGTCCAGGCCCATGGTGGCGCCGACCGCGCTGCCGATGGTGACGCCGACCCGGTGCGGGTCCGCGCCGGTCAGGTCCAGGCCGCTGTCGGCGAGCGCCTCCCGCGCGGTGACCACGGCGAGCTGGGCCGCGCGGTCCATCCGGCGGGTCTCCTGCGGGCCGAGACCGTGCTCCTCCGGGTCGAAGTCCACTTCCGCGGCGACGCGGGAGCGGAAGGAGGAGGGGTCGAAGAAGGTGATGCCGCGAGTGGCGGTGCGCCCCTCGCTGAGCAGGTTCCAGAAGTTCTTGGTTCCGACACCGCCGGGGGCCGTGACGCCGACCCCCGTGATGACGACTCGCCGCGCGCTCACTCCCGGCCCCCCCAGTGATAGAACCGCGTGGCGACCGCGTCCGCGGGGGACCGCCAGGTCGCGGGGTCGTAGGCCTCGATGAACGGCTTGAGGTCCTCGCTGATCCGCATGAAGCGCGGGTCGGTCTTGGCGGCCTCGATCAGTTCGCCGCCGTTGTCGGTGTCGAAGTCCTGCAGGTGGAAGTACAGGCCGCGGTAGGCGAAGAGCTGACGGCGACGGGTGCCCATCCGGTGCGGCATCTCGGTGTCGTCGAACTCCTGGAACATCCGGGCCACCTCGGGGCCGTGGCCCGGATCCATCCGGGCGACGATCAAGGTGCTGTGCATGATCTCTCCATTCAGCGGTACGTTCACGAGCGGGCCGGGCCGAACCAGCGCTCCAGGGCCATTGAGAGGTCCGCATGGCTGCCCGGAGCCGCCCAGGCGACATAGCCGTCGGGGCGGACGAGGACGGCCGTGGTATCCGCGAGGTCGCTGCCCTCGGGCAGGTCGGGCCGGGCCGTGACGAGGTCGACGCGGTCCTGCCAGGCCCAGGCGCGGTCGCGTAGCCGCGCGTTGTCCGCGAGGTCGAGGAGTACGCCGCGGCCCGCGTGCAGCGCCTCGGTGCTGGAGGAGACCAGGCGGTGCCCGGTCAGCCTGACGTCGGGGAGCCTGCGGCCGAGCAGCGGGTGGGTGCCGCCGTCGAGGTCGTAGCGGATCTCCAGGCCCGACACCATCGCCGCGAAGTGCCGGCTGACCTCCGGGAACTCGATCAGCTCGGACAGCACGTCGCGCAGCGGCTGCACCTCGGGTCCGGACAGGAACAGCAGCCCCTGGGCCTGGGTGTTCATCAGCAGTCGCTTGCCGACCGGGTGCCGCTCGGCGTGGTAGGTGTCGAGCAGTGTCTGAGGCGCTCGGCCCCGGACCACCGCGCCGAGCTTCCAGCCCAGGTTGACGGAGTCCTGGATGCTGGTGTTCATGCCCTGCCCGCCGGCCGGCAGGTGGATGTGCGCGGAGTCACCGGCCAGGAAGACCCGGCCCTGTCGGTAGTCGGAGACCTGCCGGGTCGCGTCGCCGAACGAGGACACCCACACCGGCTCGGCGTGCGAGATGTCGTCGCCGGTCAGCCGCTGCCAGGCGGCGGCGACCTCCTCCCAGGTCGGCGGGGTCTCCCGGCGCTGCGGCGGGGTGCCCCGCTCGCACACGATCAGCCGGGTGATCCCGCCGGGCAGCGGGCCGACCATCACCATGCCGCCGGGCAGTGTCTCGCCGATCATCCGGGGCTCCAGCTGGATGCCCTTGACGTCGGCGAGGAACATCTCCAGCGTGGCCGCCGTGCCGGGGAAGTCGAACCCGGCGGCCTTGCGGATGGTGGACCGGCCGCCGTCGCAGCCGACGAGGTACTCGGCGCGCAGCCGGTGCGTCCCGTCGGGTCCGCGCGCCTCGACCTCGACGCTGTCCTCCTTCTCCTTGACGGACAGCACCTCGTGGCGGCGGCGGATGTCCGCGCCGAGCTGCGTCGACCACTCCTCCAGGACCGTCTCGGTGACCGACTGCGGAATGGTCTTGGCGGCCTGGTGGGCTCCGTCGAGCACGCCGAAGTCGACCGGCAGGCCGCCGAAGTGGCCCATGTTGCTGACCTCGATGTCGCCGAACCGGGGGAGCAGTCCCCGCTGGTCGAAGACCTCCATGGTGCGGGCGGTGAAGCCGAGGCCGCGTGACTCCCCGGTGCGCGCGGCCAGCTTCTCCAGCACGATGACGTCGACGCCCGCGAGCCGCAGCTCGCCGGCCAGCATCATCCCGGCCGGTCCGGCGCCCACGATGATTACTTGCGTGTCCATGACACTCCTCGGGACAGCCCGCCGCCCGGGCGGGAAAGGACATGAGCGGAAAAGGACATGAGGGGGGAAAGCCCGGAAACCTCAGGAACCGGCGGGCACTTCAGCGGGAGAAGCGGCCGATCCCCACGTTCGCCGCGTGGGCGGCGGCGGCGTGCCGCGGATCGGGGGCCAGCGCCTCGTGCCGCACCGCGACCTCCGCGAGCTTGATGGCGTGCTCGTCGCCGATCTCGACGGCTCGGGCGAACACCTCGGCCACGCCCCGCGCCTCGGGCAGCGGCGCCGTCGGCCGGGGCGTGATGTGGAACCAGTCGAGCATCGTGCGGCTGACGGCTCGGGCCGTCTGGTACGACGGCAGCCGCTGTTCCTCGGGCAGGTGCGCGATGACCAGCCGTACGGCGGCCGGCCCGGTGACCGCGTGGATCAGCGGGATCGGATGCCGCTGGGCGACGGTGGCGTAGATCCCGGAGTACTCGGCGACCAGGTCGTCCAGCGCTCGGGCGACCGGTTCGCGTCCGTCGCTCCCTCGCGGCACGGCCGGCGCGGGCCCGTCGTCGACGCGCACCCCGCCGGTGGAGTGCCGTGCGGCCCAGTAGCCCAGCCCCTGCGCCAGCTCGGCGAGTTGCAGTGTGTGCTCCTCGCCTGCCGCGGCGACGGCCCGCACCGCGTGCGCCGTGCGGATCACTCCGTGCGTCAGCATCCCCGACATGCCGGGAAGCAGCCGGGGCCACCAGCGGGCCAGCACCTCGGTCCACGGCGCCCCGGCCAGCTCCCGCTCGAACAGGGCGGTCCAGTCGGCGACGCGGGAGAAGCTCCCGAGCGCGCCACGCCAGTCCGCCTCGTCGGCCGGGTCGATGTCCCAGCGGCGCTCGGGGACGTCGTGGTACTGCCGGGCGCGCAGATTGTGGTCGACCCAGCCGGGCACCTCGTCGGCGTACCCCATGTGCGCCAGCGCCTCCGCGGCCATCGGCGCGTGGTTCACGAAGGACCCGCCGTGCTCGAAACCCACGCCGCGCAGTCGCTGGAGTGCCTCGCTCACGGCGTCGGTGTAGGTGAGTGCTGCCAACGGAATCAGTCCTTGATGTCGCAGATCGTGGCGCCGGAGGTGAGGGAGGCGCCGATCTCGGCGGTCAGGCCCTTGACGGTGC